>JAQVEM010000186.1 GCA_028697935.1 Actinomycetota bacterium | reverse complement strand
TTTTCAATATCCATTTTTTATATATTAATCTGCCACTTTATTTTACACATCTTAAAAAAAAGCCAGAAGTGAAGCTTCACTCCCGACTTTTAAAAGTCTTAATTTTTTGTACTCTAATATGAATAAATCTTCTAATAATAAACAATTGACTCCCATTTATGTGATATTCTTCTTACCAGGGATTTATCTAAGAGTAACATTACAGATTATCTTTCTCTCTTCTATAAAATCCACCAGACTCAATTGAATCAGTTTTTTCCGATGCCAGGTTTTTCAATCTTCCTCATTATTCTCTCCTGGTAAAGTTTCTTTATTATTAAATTCATATTTATTACTTTCTTTGTCTTCTCCTGAGTCGCTGATATTCCCACCTATTTCCATACCATCATCAAAATTATCCTCCAGAATATCATCACCTTCCTGCAAACTTTCTTCATCTATTTTTTTAAGAAATAATTTAAATTCATCCGAAATTATTCTTTTTATCCTATCTCTAAACTCATCATATTTATACTGCAAATAATTTATATCTTCTTCAAGTTCCGTTTTTTTTCTTAATAATTCTTTATATGACCTCCCCAGTTGTACTATGCTTTCATCAGAAACATTTTCAGACTCATATACTCTATATTTATCTTTAATTTCCTCTCTCTTTATTTCTCCTACTGGCTCTTCTATTAATCTTGTACTGCAGTCTGTACTATCCGGAGCAACATAATTCTTACCACCCAGGTTATCAAGAAACTTTTCTATATCCTCTTCTCTTATTCTAATAGTCTTTTCAATCTTAACAGCGGGTAGTTCTCCCAGTGTAATCATATTCATTATTTCATGCTCACTTACCCCCAGTATATCAGTAGCCTCTTCTATGGTATAAAATTTATTAGTCCTGCACATATTTGTTACATTCCCATTTTTATTATTTATTATAAATTATTAAAACATTTCTAACAATTATAACATATAAATCAACTAATAAAACTGAACTTTTTATTTTAATTTCAGTTTATTGCTCATTAAATTGAACAATTTAATTATCATTTAAATGGCTATTAAAATTATCACTTATTAACTATACACTTGAACACGAAATAATGTGAAGTAAAAATTTGTATGTTTATAAAATGCATTGACACTTTATCTGAATTTTATGATAATAAGATAAGAAATTCATATATACAAAAACATGTATTTAAGTCACATCATTAAAAGATAATAGAAAGATGGGTTAGTAAAAAGATGGGCAAAGAAAATTCAAATAAGATTATTTACTTCGGAATTATTATAGGAATATCCCTTATAATAAGTGCCCTGATTGGCTCTTTTACTTTCTACACAGTAAGATCGCCTGTTGATACTCTTTCTGTAACAGGCTCGGTGAGACAGAAAGTAACATCAGATATAGCTATATGGACATCTAATTTTTCAAGAACCGTTCCTGCTGAAGAATTAAAAGAAGGATATCGTATGATGCAGAATGACGAGAAAATGGTTCTGGACTTTTTTGAAAAAAATGGATTTACTGAAAATGACCTGACCATATCTCCTGTATTTATGGAGCAACTTTATATGTATGACCCGAACGCACCAAAAGAAAACACACTAAGACAGACAGTGAAAATTCAATCAAATGATGTTGATAAAATTACCAGTATGGCTAAAAATACACAGGAACTTATAAACAAGGGTGTTATATTTTCCACACAGACACTCGAGTATTATTACTCAAAACTTCCAGAACTAAGAATTGAATTAATACCGGATGCAATAAATGATGCGAAACTAAGAGCCCAGAAAATTGCAGAAGGCAGCGGCAAAGAGATAGTAGCTATCAAATCTGCAAATCTTGGAGTTGTGCAGGTGCTTCCTGTTAACTCTACAGAAGTTTCTGACTGGGGGACCTATGATACATCAACTATAGAAAAGGAAGTAATGATACCCGTCACTGTGATATTCACAATAAAATAAAGATTTTTTTAAAAAAAAACAAAATAAAAATAAGAACCGGTAATTATTAATGCCGGTTCTTATTTCTTTAATTAATACAATTATTAGCGCCAGCTTTTATTTTATTGATTAATATCAGCTTAATAAATATAAAAAAATTTTTTTCCGATTCATTGAATTTTTAAATAAATAGGTGAAAAAATATCATAAATCTGTTATAAAATTCATAAACAAATATTATATTTTTATATTTTCCCTGCAAGCAAAGCTGTTAATTCAAGTACTTTTCTGGCATCTTCCTCTGATAAGGGGCCAAGTCCACATGAAGGAGTGAAAATAATATTATCAAATAATAAATCTCTGCTTATGCCTTTTTTTTCAAAACTCTCAATAATTGAAATAAATTTTTCGTATAGTTCATCTTCTGAAATCCCTTTCCTGTATTCTGAAGTAGGAATAATTCCAAAAGCAAGAAAACCACCTCTCTGGATAAACTTTTTTATTTCTTCAGGATAGAGCGCCAGTTTATCTCCGAAACTGTATGAATCAAAACTTACTATGTCAACCCCCAGCTCAAGAATAATTTTCCAGTTAGTATTGCCACAGCAATGAATACCGAGAAGTAAATTATCTTCACGTTCTCTTATAAAATCAATCAGACTTGTCAGAAGAAAAGTAACCCTTTCATCACTAATAGCTAAATACGCTGAACCCAGCCCCCACAGAGAAGGCTCGTCAAAGAAAAGCACCGGCACCTTTCCTGTTTTTTTAATTTCCTGTACTTGCCACAGGCCTTTCATTGCAAGACCCAGGGTTATGGCTTCGCTAAATTCTTCATCAAAAATCATAGATTGTTTATCTTTTTTTGTTATAGGAATTAAATATGTAATTGGTCCTGTAACCTGGGTTTTAATAAATGGGTTATTTCTTTTACTGCTTTCTTTAAGTAGTGGATAAAACCCGCTTAAATACTCCGGACTTATCTTAAAATACTCATAACAGTCGTGCGTTACATAATCATAAAATTCAGCCAG
>JAQVEM010000026.1 GCA_028697935.1 Actinomycetota bacterium | reverse complement strand
TATAATACAACTTCCGCCTGGAGATTTTGTTACCAGCGTTCAAGCTGAAATTGCTTCATCAGGAGGAGGCATGGATGCTACAGCCGTGGAAGCAATGAGGGTACGTTACGGGTTAGATCAACCACTTCTGGTGCAATATTGGAAATGGGTAAGAGGTTTTCCTAAAGGTGATTTTGGGTATTCCCTTGAGTGGAATGCGCCAGTTTGGGATATAATCAAAGGACGCTTGATGTGGACATTTTTGCTCTCTGGTCTGGCTCTTATTTTTATGTGGATAGTTTCCATTCCCATTGGTATCTATTCTGCTCGGAATAAATATTCTTTAGGAGATAATATATTTACTTTTTTTGGATTTGTAGGGCTATCCATTCCAGATTTTATGCTTTCCTTACTATGGATGGTTTTTGCTACTATTGTCTTAGGCTTTTCTGCTAGTGGACTTTATTCTCCACATATGGTTGATGCTCCTTGGGGTTTTACTAAGTTTTTAGATTTACTCAATCATCTGTGGCCACCAATTGTTATAATGGGAATTGTGGGGACTGCAGAGCTTATTAGAATAATGAGGGGTAATCTTTTGGACGTTTTAAACCAGCAGTATATAACCACAGCCCGTTCTAAAGGTTTAGAAGAAAAAATTGTTATTCAAAAATATGCGGTAAGAATGGCAATTAACCCTTTGATCAGTGTTTTAGGAATGCAAATTCCTAAAATGATTTCTAGCTCAATTATTGTTGGTTTGGTACTTTCTTTTCCAACAATAGGACCAATTTTCTTGCGTTCTTTGATTACTCAGGATATGTATCTGGCTGGGGCAATTCTACTATTGATGACCATAATGCTTCTTGTTGGCAATCTTCTGGCCGATATAGCCTTAGCATGGATAGATCCAAGGATAAGGTATGAATAATGGGTAATAAGGGAAAATCGGAATATATAAGAAAACTATATGAACAACAGAGTACGCTTGATCAGAGTATTGCCCGTCAGATGATGAATTCAGAGAGATTAGCTTTTGCAACATCTCAGTGGAGGATGATGTGGCGAAAGTTTGTTAAAAACCGAATTGCTGTGCTTGGAGGGATTGTGGTATTATTATTCTACCTGATTGCTTTGTTTGCTGATTTTATTGCTCCTTACACTTTACAGCAAAGAATGGACCAGTATTCTTTCCTGCCTCCTCAGAAAATTCATTTTTTCTATGAAGGAAAACTTCAACCTTTTGTTTATAGTTTGGAAGGTACCCGTGATCCAGAAACTTTAATGAAGGTATATATTCCTGACCATGAAAAGCAGATACCTGTACGTTTTTTTGTTCAGGGAGAATCTTATAAGTTAATGGGATTATTCCCTGCCAGTATACACCTTTTCGGGACAGAAGAAGGTATAGTAAGTCTAATGGGTACAGATGGACAGGGAAGAGATATGTTTTCCAGAATAATTATAGGTAGCCAGATTTCCCTTACCATTGGGTTAGCAGGTGTGGCTTTAAGCCTACTTATAGGTGCTTTTTTAGGAGTTTATTCAGGATACTTTGGTGGCTGGATAGATAATCTTATACAGAGAATGATTGAAATTATCAGGTCCTTCCCTCCCATACCTTTATGGATGGCTTTAACGGCAGCTTTGCCCTCCCACTGGCCTCCTTTAAAAGTGTATTTTGCTATAACAGTTATTTTATCCCTGATTGGCTGGACCTGGTTAGCCCGACAGTTGAGAGGGAAAGTTCTTGCTTTACGTGAAGAGGATTTTGTCCTAGCTGCCCGATTATCAGGGGCTAGCAATTGGTGGATAATTACTAAACACTTAATTCCGGCAACAATGAGTCATATTATTGTGATTTCAACACTTTCTATGCCATCAATGATTTTAGCAGAATCTTCACTTAGTTTTTTAGGATTAGGTCTCCGTCCTCCTCTCACCAGCTGGGGAGTTTTACTTCAACAAGCCCAAAATATCCAGGTTTTATTGTTATATCCCTGGTTAATGATGCCAGGATTTTTTGTAGCAATTTCTATTTTAGCCTTTAATTTTCTAGGTGATGGTTTAAGGGATGCTGCAGACCCTTATACGGTATAAAGCATATGAAAAAAAATAATCAATATTTATTACAGATAAATAATCTAAAGACTTTTTTTTATACCTTAGATGGTATTGTCCGAGCAGTAGATGGAGTTTCTTTAGTAATTAAGCCTGGACAAACTGTAGGTTTGGTAGGAGAATCAGGTTGTGGAAAGAGTGTTACCGCTCACTCTATACTTAGATTACTACCTTTAAAAATAAGCAAGATAACAGAAGGAGAAATACTTTTTCGACGGCGTGACGTTAAAGATACAATTGATTTAGTAAAGGTTGATCCACAGGGTAAAATTATCCGTTCTATCCGTGGAAGAGAGATAGCTATGATTTTTCAAGAACCAATGACCAGTCTTTCGCCAGTCTATACGGTGGGTAATCAGATAATCGAAACAATACTTTTACACCAACAGATTGAATACAATGAAGCTCGAGAGCATGCTATAAAGATGCTTGAGGCAGTGGGATTGGGAATGGCTGAGAGCTTGATAGATGAGTATCCTCATCGGCTCTCCGGTGGTCAAAGACAAAGAGTCATGATTGCCATGGCTTTATCCTGTAATCCCTCCCTGCTTATAGCTGATGAACCTACTACTGCTCTTGATGTTACTATTCAGGCTCAGATTATTGAGCTATTAAAATCACTCCAGAAAAAATTCCAGATGGCAGTTTTAATTATAACTCATAATTTGGGGGTGATTGCTGAAATAGCGGATGAGATTGCAGTCATGTATCTGGGACGAATTGTAGAAAAAGGCTCACTTCAGCAAGTTTTTAAAAATCCATTACACCCTTATACTATTGGATTATTAAAATCAGTACCTATGATAGGAAACCAGGTCAAAAAGAAGCTGGCTCCAATTCCAGGAAGTGTTCCCGATCCATTAACAGCGATTGAAGGGTGTGCCTTCCGATTACGTTGTCCAATTTGTAAACAGCATGAATGTAAAGGTCAGAAAGAGGCTCCTATGTTAGAAGTCGAACCAGGACATTATGTAAGTTGTTCTTTATACGATTGAGTGAAGAGAAAGCAAGATGGGAATTGAAAATATTGATAAACAAAATAATATTATTTTAGAAGTAAAGAATGTTACTAAATACTTTCCTATTTATAGAGGGTTCTTAAGGCGAGTATCGGGAAATGTTCATGCTGTAAATAATGTCAGTTTTTCAGTAAAAACTGGAGAAACTCTGGGTATAGTCGGCGAATCGGGTTCTGGTAAAACCACTTTAGCAAGAGTAATTTTAAGAGCATATGAGGCAACAAGTGGAGAAGTATTTTTTCGGCAAAATAGTAACATGATCAATATTTCCCTATTAAAAGGAACAGAGCTTAAAAAACTACGCCGGGAAATGCAGATAATCTTCCAGGATCCCTATTCCTCTCTCAATCCCAGAAAAACCGTGATGGAAATCATAGCCGAACCATTAATTATTCACGGAGTATCTAGTAAAGGGAAATTAAAATCAAGAGTAGGAGAACTTTTAGACTTAGTAGGCTTGAGTGTAAAGCATATGAATCGTTATCCCAATGCCTTTTCTGGTGGGCAGAGACAGCGTATCGGGATTGCCCGGGCACTGGCTTTAAATCCAAAATTGATTGTCTGTGATGAGCCGGTTAGTGCTCTGGATGTATCGGTACAGGCACAGGTGATTAATCTCCTAGAGGACTTACAAGATGAGCTAGGTCTTACTTATCTATTTATTGCGCATGATTTATCAGTAGTTGAGCACATCAGTGACCGTATTGCAGTAATGTATTTAGGTAATATAGTAGAAATGGTTCCTGCCCGGGATTTGTATCAGAATCCAATGCATCCATACACTGAAGCACTTCTTTCAGCAGTACCAAGTATTGACCCTCAAACTAAAAAGAGTAGAATTATTCTTCCGGGTGAAATCCCGAATCCTTCCAACCCGCCATCTGGTTGTAAATTTCATACCCGCTGTCGCTATGTTCAGGAGAGATGTAAAACTGTGGAACCAGCCTGGGAAGAGGTTTCTCCAGAACATTGGGCCTTGTGCCATTTCTCAAAAAGTTTATCTTTACAGGGTATTAATTAAATAAATTTATAATAGAAAGGAAAAAAATTAAGTTATGGTAAATAATCAATCTGATTATTTTAAATGGGATACTCAAGGAACAATAGTTGAACCCATTTCTATTGATAAATTCGATATTAATAGATATCATGACTATGCGCTATCCCTAGAAGAAAATTGTTCTTCCTTCTGGAAAAAAAGAAGAGGGGTTGCTATTTATCGAAGATTCAGGGTGCCTCAAATTTTTTCATTTGGTTGCAGAAATATAGAAGAATCGCTTGAATTACAGCTAGGCGCTTTAGAAAAGAGTATGAACTACAAATCTGACATACCTAATTTCCTGGAACCCTGGTATGGTATTGGCACGATTGCGAGTTCTTTCGGAATCGATTATATCTGGAACGAAGGTCAGGCTCCAGCTACTAAGCCACCTTTCAACAGTATTGAAGAGGCTTTACAATACAACTTTCTTCCAGTTGAGAAAACTGAAATTGGCAAACATACTTTAAAGATGATTGAATTTTTTATAGAAAAAACAAAAGGAAAGATTCCTATTTCTTTTACCGATACCCAATCACCTTTAAATATTGCTTCTTATCTTATCCCAATGGATAGACTATTTCTCGAAATGTATGATAATCCGGAAAAATATCAAAAGCTTCTTAATATAATAACTGATCTATTAATAAAATTTTCCTTTAAACAACAAGAGATAATTGGTGATATGTTAGTTTATCCCGGACATGGTTTTGCCAGTAGTACTAAATTTCAAGGTATTGGCTTAAGTGATGATAATTCAATGATGATTTCCAGAGATTTTTTTGAAAAGCTTGAAAAACCGTTCAGAGAAAAGATAGGTTCTTCATTTGGTGGCTGTGCCTTCCATTCCTGTGGAAATTGGTCTAGTAAAATTCCATCAGTTAAAAAGATTAATGGTCTCGTTATGGTTGACGCAGCTTTTTCAAAAGAGACTGACCCTGATCCAAATGAGCCAGAACCTTTTGCTATTGGTTTTAGTGGTACTGATATTGTAGTAAATGCTAGAGTGGTAGGATCAATACAAGTTATAGAAGATATAGTTAAGAGAATATGGAACCCCGAAATGAAATTAATAATTGTTACTTATTGCCAAGAGGCAGCTGAACAAGAAAAAGTATATAATTTAATTCATGATATTTGTAATTAAAATTAGTGATAGATAATAACTTACTAAAGGTTCACTATAACATGGACCATTTGAAGATGAGGTTTGATAAAATGAGTGGAAGAGAGAGAATACTGGCAGTTTTAAAAGGAGAAATACCAGACAAAGTACCAGTAGGATTATTTGTTCAGGAAGAATACCTTGCCTGGTTTTTCCCCAAAAAGAAAGAGGTGGATCGGGTAATTGATGCAGTAGAATGTTCCAGAATTTTAGAATTTGATTTATTAGCCAGAGATAGAACATTTGAGACACCTTATTTTATGAAAAAAAGTTACCCAAATTGGGAGGTTGATGAGGAGATAAAGACAGATGGAGGTAACATGTACCGTATCATAAAGATTGGTACTCCTGAGGGAACATTACAGCAGATAGAGGCAGCACCATATGAGGAAAGGATAATTTCCGGTATCCATTTTTCTACAATCGAATACCTTATTAAAAATAGTAGGGATTTTGAGGCTTTTTCTAAATTTGTTCCCGGGATTGATTCTGCAACTCTCATTGAAATGAGGGAACGAGCAGCTTTTTCCAAAAAAATTATAGGAGAATTAGGTCTTTCTGTTCCCTGGGGCTGGGGTGGTGTTTTTAATCAGGCTGCCACCTACAGAGATATTCAGGAACTATTGGTAGATGCCTATCTTAATTATGAATTCTATCAAGCCTACATGGATAAAATGGCAGAATTAATTGTAGAAAACAATACCGCCTTAGCCGATACTGACTTCCAGTGTATCGGCATCCAGGGAAATATTGCTAACTCTGCAATGGTAGGAGCAGAATTTTTTGATAAATATATTTTACCATATGAAAAAAGATTGGTACAGGCAATTAAAGATGCTGGTAAGTTTACCCTATACCATAATTGCGGCAAAGCCAAAGTCCTCCAAAAGAGTTATATTAAGATGGGATTGGACGTTTGGGAGACAGTGGCCCCTTCTCCCCAAGGGGATAATGATTTAAAAGAAGCGAAAGAATTAATTGGTGACAGTATTGTCCTTTCCGGTAATATTGATCAGGTAAATTTTCTGAAAAAGGCTTCCTTAAAAGAAATTGAGGATGAGGTTACCAGAATTATGAGCATTGGTAAACCTGGGGGACGATATATTTTTGCTGCCTCCGATTATCTGGAAAAGGGAACACCCCTGGAAAATGTTAAGAAAGTCATTGAAGTAGCCAGGAGGGAAGGAAAATATTAGAGAAGGCCTTGCCAACTGATAGAATGGTTTTTACTAGAAAGGAGATAGGTGAATGGGAAATATAAAATCCGCTACTTTGTTGCCGGTAGCCTTTGTTTTCCACCCCGAATGGTGGTATAAGAACCATGGCTTATGTTTCGAAAGAGATTTCTTTTATGACCCTGATATCAGAGTAGAGGCAGACCTTCAGATGCGTAAAATACTGCAAGAACGCTTCGGAAAATATGGAATAGAGCAGGATACTAAATTGGAAACACTTCCCTGTATTGGAGCAACATATCTGGCAGCAGGCTATATAATCTCAGAAATGTTTGGTTGCGAGATTATTTTTTCTAAAGATTCATCCCCACAGGTTATTACAAAAAATATTACTGATAAAGAGTCAGATCATATTGAGCCATTATATTTATCAGAGAATAAAACTTTTCAGGAATTAAAAAAATTAGTAGAAAAGCTAAAAAATAAATATGGTTATGTAATTGGCGATATAAACTGGCAAGGCGTCTTAAATGTGGCATTGGATTTAAGGGGTGAAAAGATTTTTATTGATATGGTGCAGAATCAGACTCGAGCCAGACGCCTATTTTCTACCATCGCAGATACTATTAAGGAGTTTGTTAATTATGTTAGAAGTGAAACCGGGACCTCTTCCATTTCGGTTAACCGGACAATAAAATATATAGATCCAACCATAAACTTACACTCCAACTGTTCGGTAGTAATGATATCTCCTGAGATGTATCAGGACTTACTATTGGAATTTGATCGTAACCTTTGTGAATCTCTACAGCCATATGGTATTCATCATTGTGGAAATAATATGCATATCCATGCCAGTGGGTATGCCAGATTAAGAGGAGCAAATTTTTTTGATGTGGGTTGGGGGTCTGATATTTCCGCTTGTCGAAAGATACTTCCCAATGCCTTTTTAAATCTTCGCTATGATCCGGCAAAGATGAGATTAGCAAAACCAGATGAAGTTAGTAAGGATATTCGTGAGATGCTTAATAAATCTATACAACTCGAAAAAACAGGTATTTGTTGTATTAATATGGGCTATGATGTACCGGATGAAAACATTCTGGCAATAGTGCAGACTGTAGCAGAATACCGGCTAAAGATATTAAAATAGTGATTTACTCGCCAGATAATAAAGAATACCATTCCTTATTTTAATATTACCTAGAAAATTAGAGAATACCGCTACTATCGATTGTGTACAATGGTGGCAAAATGAGCCATAAAGAAAGTTCTAAAATTATAGATACCATAAAGTGGCTATTGGATTCCTATTATAAAGTTGTGGGAATTGGTGTAATTTTTGTACCAAGAGATGGAAAGCTCCTCGTAGCAACTCCTAACAATAGGTATTTTTGTGATTTTTGCCAGTTAATTCAAAAGAGTTCATCAGGAGAAAAAACCTGTCTTAATACCTTTTTTAAAAGTATTGAAAAGGGTAGTGAATTGGGTTTTCATTATATTTATCAATGCCATGCCGGACTTATTGAATGGTCAGCTCCTTTATGGTGTAGTGGTGAATTGTTAGGCAGTTTTGTCTCCGGCGGAGTGCTAATGAGAAGACCAGATGCATCCTTCTTGAATGAGGTAATAAAAATAAACAAACCTTTAGGTATAAATGAGTTATCTCTAAAAGGAGTTATTAATGAAATAAGGATAGTATCAGAAGAAAAGGTAAGGGCTGCGGCAGATATTCTCTATATCATGGCAAACTATCTGGCAAAGATGGAATTAGTCGATATCAAATTGCGCCAGGAAAAATATTTACAACAAGCCAAAATATCTGAAGAAATTCAGCGAATAAAAAGAACAGAGATTGAAATACTGGAGCAGGAAGTAGAAAATGAGAATTCTTTTCTTCCCATCGCTACGCTTTACCCTTTAGAAACAGAGAGAGAATTATTGCGCAGAGTGAGATTGGGAGATAAAGAAGGTGCAAAAGAAGTATTAAATGAGATTTTAGGACAGATATTATTTAAAAATGCCGGGCATATTGAGCTGGTTAGAGCTCGTATTCTGGAACTGGCAGTCGTCCTCTCCCGTGCTGCTGTAGAGGCTAAGGCTGAATTAGAAATGGTTTTGGGATTAAATTTTGAATATATCCAGGAAATTGGAAAGCTGAAATCTATTGAAGAATTATGTATCTGGATTGTAAAGGTTTTGGATAGATTTACGGAATCTGTCTATGAAAATAGGAATATTAAAAATGTAGATATTATTAGAAAGGTCAGAGAGTTTATCTGGACAAATTATAAAAGAAAGATAACATTACAGGATATCAGCAAAGCAGCTTATTTAAGCCCATATTATTTGGGTCGTATCTTTAAAAAAGAAACCGGCTCTACAATATTAGAATATCTTACTAAGGTAAGAATTGAAGAAGCGAAGAGGTTGTTAGAAAATACCTCCTGGAGCACCACGCAAATTGCATTTGAAGTTGGTTACCTTGATCAAAGTTATTTTTGTAAAGTTTTTAAAAGGGTAGAAGGAATATCTACTTCAGAGTATAAAGAAAAAATGAAAAGATGATATTTCTACCATATTTTGTTTGAATTATTATTCCCCTATTTTTCCTCTAACATAGCCACCTTTTAGTTCTAATTTCCTAATTTGAGCTTGAATATTATAATAATATTTTATTTATTCCGTTTTTACACCCGGTGCGCTTAATAAAAAGTTAAATATATGATATTATTCTTAAAAAAGGCAAGAAATTACCTAATAGAACAATTATGGTATATTATTGGTTTTCTTAATTTTATAAAATTATAAAGGGATTACAAACAATAAGGAGGATAGAAAATGCTCGATTTGAACGAAATATCTGAAACACTGCAAAGAGGTAATGCAGGCAAAGTAGAGGAACTTGTTAAGCAAGCCTTAAAAGAAGAAGTAGTACCTAAAGATATTCTTGAAAATGGATTGATAAAAGGAATGAATACCATTGGGGTTAAATTCAAAAATAATGAAGTATATGTTCCGGAAGTCCTAATTGCAGCTCGTGCTATGCATGCCGGAATGGATGTGTTAAAACCTAAATTAGCGGAGACAGGAGTTAAAAATATTGGCAAAGTCGTAATAGGAACTGTTAAGGGAGATCTTCATGATATTGGAAAGAATTTAGTAAAGATGATGTTAGAAGGAGCAGGGTTTGAGGTTATAGATTTAGGAGTAGATGTTTCAGCAGAAAAATTTGTATCTGCAGTAAAAGAATATCACCCCGATATATTGGGAATGTCAGCACTTCTAACTACCACAATGATTAATATGACAGAAGTAATTCAGTCCCTTCAATCGGCTGAACTGCGTGAGAGAGTAAAGGTAATGATTGGAGGAGCTCCTATCACACAAAATTATGCTGAACAAATTGGTGCCGATGGTTATTCTCCTGATGCAGCTTCTGCAGCTGAAGATGCAAAAAAATTTGTCATTTAAAATTAAATAATTAAATTTATTGGAAAATTTTATGATTCATAATATTCATAATAAAATCTACCTGGTTGAGGTTTTACCGCCAAAACAGGATTCAGAAAACCTGGAGTTAGATCTTAATAAATTTTGCACCAGGTATAGAAAAATAATTGATAATAAATTTTGTGTCTGTATAACTGATAATACCATGGGCAATTTATCATTCCAGGGAACCGAAATAATTGAAGAATTTCAACTCCCTGTATTGCCGGAACAGGTAATGATTCATTTGAATACTTTTCACAGAAAAGATGACCTGGATAATATCCTTAATACCTGTCTCAATAAGGGTATTAAGGATATCCTGGTAATAACTGGCGATGGTTCCATCAGGCTTCCCAAGCTTCGACCGGCTGATGTTGGCTTTACCAATGTTGATTCTGTTACTTCTGTTGAATTGCTAAATTATATTAGCCGTGAATATCCGGGAGTTTTTAGCCTTGGAGTTGCCTTTAATCCCTATGAACCAGAAGAATATGAATTTGAAAAGATGAAAAAAAAGATTAAAGCTGGTGCTGCTTTTATCATAACTCAACCATTGTTGGGAAGAAATAAGGTGATGAAAAAACTTCTTAAAAAGTACCCACAGGTTCCGGTAATAGTAGAAGCATGGATGAGCAAAAAACTTCATCTTCTCTCGGAAGCAGTAGGGTATGAATTAACTTTAAATAATGAATATGAACCTATGACAAACTTAAAATTACTACATGATTTATACCCGGAATGTGGTGTCTATTTAGCACTATTAGACTTTAAAACCCAATTTGATTTGATTAAGGAAACATGGCTATAAAAAAAAGAATATAAAGATAACAGGGGCTTATGAAAATAGTAGTATGTATCAAACAGGTACCAGCAACTGACAATATCAGAATTGATCCGGAGACAAAAAGAATAATTAGAGAAGGAGTAAAAGCAATTCTTAACCCCTTTGATACCTATGCTCTGGAAGAAGGGTTGCAATTAAGAGAAAAATTTGGTGGAGAAATAATCGTTCTATCTATGGGTCCCCTCAGGGCTGACCAAGTGTTAAGAGAAGCCCTTTCCCTGGGAGCAGATAGAGCAATTTTGCTTAGCGATCGAGATTTTGCTGGCTCAGATACATGGGCAACAAGCTATATACTGGCAAAGGCAATCAAAAAAATAGGGAATACTGATTTAATTATTTGTGGCAAACAGGCAATAGATGGAGACACAGCCCAGGTAGGTCCTGGAATTGCCGCTCATTTAGGCTGGGGGCAAGCAACCTATGTGATGGCAGTGGAAAAAATGTCTTCTTCTGTCATCAGGGTGAAAAGGATGCACGAAGACGGCTATGATATTTGCGATATTGCCTTACCTGCCGTAATCACTGTGGTAAAGGATATAAATATTCCCAGGGTACCAACACTGAAGGGGAGACTGAATTCTCTTAAGAGAGAAATACCGGTATGGAACCCTAAAGATATAGGAACTGAAAAAATAAAGATTGGACTTGATGGTTCACCAACCAGAGTAGTAAAGATAGAGCCGCCTACTCCAAGACGTACCAGCACTAAAAAAGTTGAAGGGACAGCTAAAGAATGTGCCCGAATTTTACTGAAGGAGTTAAGAATACGTAATATAATTCGTTAAAGGATGAAAAGATGAAAGCTTTTACAGAATTAGAAAGAAAACAATATACTAATGTCTGGGTGATAGCAGAAGTACTGTCAGGAAAAATACAAAAAGTAACATATGAACTAATTGGAGTGGCCAGAGAGTTAGCTGATTCAAGGAATAGTGAGGTATGGGCTATTATTTTGAACTCTCAATTAGAAGAGGATATGGAGTCTATTTTTATCCACGGTGCAAATGTAGCAATGGTAGCAGGTAATCCTGTATTATCTGGTTTCAATGATGAGGTAGAAGCCAACATATTAAAGAAACTTATCGATAAGTATAAACCCGAAGTAGTTCTCTGTGGAGCTACCTCAAGAGGTAGAGCTTTGATTCCCAGAGTGGCAGTTATGACCCATTCTGGCCTTACTGCTGATTGTACAAGGTTATCCATTGATGTGGTGAATGGTGACCTGCTTCAAACCAGACCAGCTTTTGGCGGTAATATTATGGCTACTATACGCTGTTCAAATTATCGACCCCAGATGGCAACTGTCAGACCAAGGGTTATGAGAGTGTTAGAACCAGATTATACTCGAAAGGGCAGGGTAATAAAGGAAGAGATTCTATCCACTGATGTTAAAAAATTGAAGAGGATAATTAGAATTCAGCATGATGATGAAACAGACGTTAATCTGGCTGATGCCAGGATAATTATTTCAGGAGGAAGAGGGCTGAAAGGAAAGAGAGGGTTTGACCTTCTGAAAAGATTGGCTGAAAAGATGGAAGGTGCAGCTATGGGAGCTAGCAGGGCAGCTGTTGATGCAGGCTGGGTATCTTATTCCCATCAGGTTGGTCAAACCGGTCAAACCGTCCAAACAAAGGTTTATATAGCTTGCGGCATTTCCGGACAGATACAACACCTGGTAGGTATGCAGTCATGTGATTTAATTATAGCAATTGACCAAAATCCAGATACACCAATGATGCAAATTGCAGATATAGCAGTGGTGGGAGATTTATTTGAAATCATTCCAGAAATAATTTGCCAGATAGATGAATATAATAATCAGAATTAGATTATATTTCTCTTTAAGAAAGTATGTGTTAGCTTATAAATTTTAACTTAATGAGATATTTTATCTTTATTTGTAGGAGAGTGAGATTTAGTTATGTTAATTATTGGTGAGAATTTGAATTCTACAAGGGAAAAAGTTAGAAAGATGATTGAAAAAAGAGATATTAAATATATCCAGGAATTAGCTAAAAGACAGGTAGATATGGGAGCTAATATGCTGGATGTCAATGCCTCTGCTGCTGGTGGTAACAGAGAGGAAAATTTGGAATGGCTGGTTAGGACTGTACAGGAAGCAGTTA
>JAQVEM010000185.1 GCA_028697935.1 Actinomycetota bacterium | reverse complement strand
CTCAAAGTCAACTAAAATTCCAGAGTCTAGGGTCACGAAAATTCCAGACCCTTGCTAAAAAAAATTATTTCTCTTCACCTCCTTTTTTCTTAATATCTTTTCTCCTGTAGCTGGGCCCTTTAATATTAATGATTGTAGAATAGTGAACAATCCTGTCAATTATCGCTGATGCTAAGACCGGATCAGCAAATATATCACCCCAGGAATCAAAATTCTTATTGGTAGTAATAATTACCGAACCTTTTTCATATCTTTTGGATATTACTTCAAAGAAATCATCTGCAGAATATGCTGGAATCTTTTTAAAGCCCAGCTCATCAAGAATTAATAGATCAGGGGTAAGGTAATAATTTAGCTTGCTATAGAAGCTGTTGCGAGCCTTGGAAAAGTATAGGGATGATAACATCTCGTTTACCTGGGTAAACAGCACCTTGTAGCCCTTAAGTACTGCTTTTATCCCTATTCCTATTGACAGATGACTTTTCCCGGTGCCCGGAGGACCAATAAATACGACATTTCGCCTATCTTTGACAAATTGGCAGGTACATATATCATTAATCACTCGTCTGTCAATTGAAGGCTGAAAACCAAAGTCAAAGTCTTCAATGTTTTTAGAATATGGAAACTTTGCTTTTGAGTATCTTTTCTTGTAACTATTGTCTTTTCTGTTATTTACCTCATCTTCAAGCAGTATTTCCAAGAATTCCTCATAGGATAGACTTTTATCTGTAGCATATTTTATTCTTTCCTCGTAAGAGTTGTATATTCCAGAAAGTTTAAAATCCCTCAGTCTTGTCTTTATGGCACTCATAGAGCTACCTCCTCCAACGGTAGTGCATATGCAGCATTTTTGCATATCCTTTTTACAGTCTGGTATTCTGCAATGCCATAAGCTAGCGCTCTTTTGCAGGAAGCTTCAACTGTATCAATTGAGTAAAAGTTAGTAAGTGATATTATGCCCTTTATTGTTCTACCCCAGTGTTTTGGTTTTTCAGCTACTGCCTGCTCAAAAAGTTTTACACAATATGGACCAACAAGACTTGCTTTTTGTTTGTAAATCTCTTGATACTCTGTAGAGTCAAAGACTTTAAAATCAGGATAATGGCTGGGTATGGTTGAAAACTGGCCCTTTAGGGTAATCCTTGGGTGAAGTGCAATTTGGCTTCCCCTGTAAAATACCTTCAAGAATTTATCAGTTAGCTCAATATCTACAGTTTTTCCCACATACTCATATGGAACTGAATAGTAATTGTAATCGACATAAATATGACAGTTGCCATAAACTTTTCTTGTAGAGATTTTTGATAGTGCAAATCTTGATGGAGGAAGAGGGCTAAGCACAGCTTTCTCTTCCTCCATAAACACCTCATATGGCACTTTTCTTGTAGTCCCGTGGATTCTATTGTTTTTATCAATGTTCCAGGCTCTCAGGTGTCTTTCAAAATCAGTGCTACCATTAAAGGTCCTTCCTTTAAAGAAGTTGCCTTTAACAAACTTTATCCCTGATTCAACCTTCCCCTTATCATTTGGGCTTGCTACTCTGCAGGGAATGGGGTTAAATTTATAGTATGCTGCAAAATCCTTATACATCTGCTGATAGACAGGCTCATAAAAGTTTGCTTCAAGTATTGCCGCTTTTAAGTTATCAATCTTGATATATTCTGGTACACCACTAAAGAACTCAAATGCATTAATGTGAGCTGCAATAAATGTTTCCACTTTCTGGTCATATACTTTCTCATAGTAATCAAGTCTTGAATATGAAAGTCTCATGTTAAATATCCAGGTCTTTTTGTTTTTACCAAAATCATCTCTACTCATCCCAAGATATCCAAAATCAACCTGCGCTTCTTCACCTGGTTCTGTGTGTATCCTTATGAAAATATTATCTTTTCTTTTCAGTTTGTTTATGTACCTTTTTACTGTTGGATAAGAACCGGTAAATCCATCTCTAGCTAGTTCCTCATGAATTCTAACCCCGCTTAAGTCTTTTTCAAGAAGTTTTAGAACTCTTTCTCTGTAATTATCAATTAGAGATAGTCTTGGTTTATATTGGGGAATCTCAATTCCTTTTTCAATGTTTTTAATAACTTTTGCAACTGTTTTCCAGTCGTGCCCTGTGATTCTTGCAATCTCTGTTTTATTTTTTGTTTTTTCCCATAGTGTCTTTATTGTTGTATACATTGCTACTCCTAACATTTTCCTCCTTCCTTAAGTGTATAAGGAAGAATTCTATCATAATTAATTATTGTTTTACTTAGGATCTACACTATGGAATTTTCGTGACCATTAGGTATGGAATTTATTTTACCTTTGAGGTAACTTGTAGTTACACAAATAATATTTAAACTTGCAACATATTCGCTTATGCAGCTATATCTTCTAAGAGAAGATTTAAAAGAGCTTGCAAATAAGACAATATCTACAATTACAAAAAAGGAAAGAGCTGGAAAGTGTACTGTAATACTTTATAGCAAAAATCACTATGCTGTCTTTGATCTTGATGAGTACAGCTTTATTTTAATGGATCTAAAAGCTGATGCGAAAGAAAGACTCTGTAGAAAGATTAAGAGCTGGAACAAGTCTCCTCCGTAAGCACTCCATTTAATGATGATATATTAATTTAAAATTTTTTTTAATATAGCCCTTAAATAATTCATCTCTTTTTTTCTTAATTTTCTTTATTTTATATTACCTTTATACAATATTTTAACTTCAATTGCTCTTTTTTAATTTATCTGTTCTAATAATTTTAAATTTGTGGGTATCATGTTAGGTTTTTGAAGTGCTAGTGTCTGAATTGCAGATACATTCATTAACAGATTTTTAATTAATTTCCTTTATGATATAATCCACATACAAAAGCATGTTTCTATTCTATTTATCTACCTGAAGATAGTTAATTAATTTTGATAATTATTAATTATTATAATTAGACCAGGGGAACGAAATGATTTTTAAAAATTTTTACCTTAATACAGCAGCTATATTAGTTATTTCTTATCTTATTGGTTCTTT
>JAQVEM010000025.1:1706-13015 GCA_028697935.1 Actinomycetota bacterium | reverse complement strand
GAGTTATGGAGACTGTGTCCAAACACAAAAAATGGATTGAGCGTAAGAAAAAAGAAATAGAAGCAAGAGATCCAAAGTTTTATCCTAGAGAATTTGTTAATGGTGAAGGTTTCCTCTATCTTGGGAGATATTATAAATTAGAAATAGTAGATAATCAGGAGGTACCATTAAAATTTGAGGGTGGCTTTTACCTTTTAAGAGATGCACTACCACAGGCACGGGAATTGTTTATTGAATGGTATAAAAATATAGCTTACGAAAAAATTTCTGAAAGAGTTAAATTGTACGCACAAAAAAGAGACTTCAAATATAACAGGGTAAAAATTACCAGTGCGCAAAAAAGGTGGGGTTCCTCTTCTTCTAAGGGAAATTTAAATTTCCCCTGGCGGCTCATAATGGCTCCTTTACCTGTGATAGATTATGTTGTTATCCATGAACTTGTTCATCTTGAGGAAAAAAACCATGGCAAAACATTTTGGAGTAAAGTTAAAATGTTGATGCCTGATTATGAAAAAAATAAAGACTGGCTAAATAAAAAAGGCTATTTATTGAAAATATAATCTGAAGTTAATCTGAAATCAATCATGGCAGATCCTGAGATTCTGTGCTTACTCTTGTAACATTGCTCTCATTTCATCCAGGTTTTATAATAATGTAACAATATTTATATGCTTATATACACATTGCAGCTTTTATTGTTTGTAGGACTTAGCTATTAGAGAACTTTGTATATATCGCATGGTCAGCATGGTCAGAAGGTAAGCCGGGAATGTTAACTTCAAAATAATTAAAATAACTAAATGGGTAATAAGGAGGCAAAAATTGAAATGAAGATCGAGGTTGAGTATTTGCGATTCATGTGGCCAATGAGACACTTTTTAATAACATGCGGAGAGATTGGTGGAAAATCTAATATTATTGCAGTCAGCTTTTGCATGCCTGTATCAAAAGAGCCCCCGCTTATAGCCTGTGCCATAGGAAAAGGAGCTTATTCATGCAAATTAATTGAAGCTACTAAAGAGTTTGTTGTAAATGTTCCCACACAGGAATTAAAACAAAAAATATATTATTGTGGCTTTCATTCAGGGTATAAAGTAGATAAATTTAAGGAAACAGGCTTAACATCACAACCGGCATGTAAAGTAAAGGCCCCAGTAATTGAAGAATGCATAGCTCATATGGAATGTAAGGTTAAGCAGGAAATAGAAACAGGAGATAAAAATTTATTTATAGGCGAGGTAATTGAGGCATATGCAGATGAAGACGTTGCAGGGGGCAAAAAGAAAGTAGAGTATGCAAAAGGTGATTTTCCGCAGAAAGTATATGCTGTAAGATTTAAATAATAATAAAGAGTTATTTCTACTTTTTAAAAGTTATAAAACGTTACTTCTTGTTATTGTCTTATCACTGGCTGCCTCTGGCTTTGCAATATTTTACTTCTGGGGGGCTGGGGACTGCGTCATAAGCTCCTGTTTAGCTATAGTTAAAATATAGAGTATATGCAGGACATTAAACCATTAAGAAAAGATTACCCTCACTGAATATTTTCAAAATTATTTATTGACTTAGCATAATTTAGTTATATAATTAAGAATTTGTTTGCCAGCAAATTAATTACGATAATTTTAAAACAAAACAATAAAAGTAATAAATAAAATCAATATGAAATAAAAATTGGATATAAAATGGTATATAAACATAATGACTTGAGATGGCTTTTTCATTCACTTGACCATATGCACCACAATTGTGTAAAAGCAGAATTTGAAAAACGAGGACTCTGCAAAGCCAGTCATCCTTATATTTTATTTGTAATCAGATACCTTATGAAGGGTGAATTAGTTTCCCAGAAAGAACTTGCCGATGCAATTGGAATCAGTCCTGCTACTGTTGCAATATCTATCAAACGCATGGGGAAGGCCGGACTCGTTTGCAAAAAACCTGATGAAAAGGACCGTCGCCGTAACATAGTTGCTTTAACTGAAAAGGGCAGAAAAATTACAGAGGAATGCTCTGCGGCTTTTAATGAAATAAACAGTGATGTATTTAAGGGGTTTACAGAAGCCGAGCAGGAGCAGTTAAAGAAGTTCTATCTTCGCATGATTAAAAACCTTGAATCAAGAGGTGCCAGACTGCCAGTACACTTAAAAAGGAGTTAAACAGGAGTGATTAAAAGATTATTTGCTTATATAGGGCAATATAAAAAATATGTCATTTCATGCATTTTTCTTATGACATTTGATGTATTGTGCGAAATGATGATGCCGTTTCTGATGGCAAAAATTGTGGATGTCGGGATACCGCAAAAAGATATTGCTTTTATTGCCAGAGTAGGAGGACTAATGATTGTACTTGCGCTGGCTGCTATTGGTTTTGGTGTACTGAACATGAGATTTTCGGCAAATGCCAGTCAGGGATTCGCAGCAAACATACGCAGGGCTTTATTTGACAAAGTACAGTCATTTTCATTTTCTAATATAGATTACTTCAGTACAGCTTCTCTTGTAACCCGTCTCACAAATGATGTAACGCAAATACAGATTATGCTATTAATGTCGCTTCGTATATTGCTACGTGCACCTTTAATGCTGATTACGGCATGCTTTTTTGCCATGAGTATTAATTTAAAGCTATCAAGCATAATTTTAATTGCAATACCAGCGCTTGTTATCAGCATCTATTTTATTATAAGGTCAGCAGAACACTTATTCTCAACAATGCAGCAGCGTCTTGATTCATTAAATAATACTGTACGGGAAAACCTGATTGCTATTCGTGTGGTAAAGGCATTTGTCAGAGAAGGATATGAAAAATTAAAATTTAAAAAAGTTAATGATGCGTTTACCAGAGCTGCAATAAATGCCGGTTATCTGATAAGTCTTGTTATGCCTGTTATGCTTTTTATATTAAATTTCACCACAATAACTGTGATCTGGTTTGGTGGTAAAATGGTAAGCACCGGCACTATGGGCACAGGTGAGCTGATTGGTTTCATAAGTTATATAATGCAGATTTTAACGAGTACGATGATATTCTCTATGGTTTTTATTCTGTATGCCCGTGCAGAAGCAAGTGCGCAGCGAATAGTTGAAGTTCTGGATGCAAAAGTTGATATCGTAGATAAACCCGCTCTTCCAGAAGGAGGAATAGCCCCTTCTGTATCTTCAGGAAAAGTTGAATTTAAGGATGTTTATTTCAGATATGGAAATAGTGCTAACAGTAATGGCTTTAATAATAAAAAGGGTAAAGATGTTCTTTCTGATATTACATTCAATATAGAATCCGGGGAGATTGTTGGAATAATAGGGGGTACAGGTTCCGGAAAGACTTCACTTATAAGTCTTATCCCACGCCTTTATGATGTAACAAGTGGACAGGTACTGGTGGACGGAACAGATGTTAGAGATTATAATCTTAAAACTCTTCGTAAAGGAATAGGTATTGTACTGCAATCCAATGTTCTTTTCTCCGGTACTATAAGGGAAAATCTTCTCTGGGGGAATGAAAATGCCACACAGGAAGAAATTGAAGAAGCGGCTCGTAATGCACAGGCACACGATTTTATTATGAATTTTCCTGATGGTTACGATACAGTACTGGGCCAGGCAGGTGTGAATCTCTCAGGAGGCCAGAAGCAGAGGCTTTGTATTGCAAGAGCTCTAATAAAAAAACCCCATATTTTGATTCTTGACGATAGCACCAGTGCAGTTGACGTTGCCACTGAAGCAAAAATAATGGAATCATTTAATAAAAATCTTAAGGAAGCTACTATTATAATTATTTCGCAGCGTATCAGTTCTATAAAAGAGGCTGACAAGATAATAGTACTGGATGATGGTAAGATTTCCGGTATAGGTAAACATGAAATGCTGTATGAAAGCAATATAATATATCGGGAAATTTATGATACCCAGCAGGGAGGGTTGATACTGTAATGGAAGAGAATAAAAAAGTATATGGTGCAGGTATGCGCAGAGGAGGAGGAGGAGGAAGAGGTGTTAGAAGTTTTGAGAAACCAAAAAATCTCCGGGGCACGATTGCTAAAATCTTAAAATATCTTGGAAAGAGTAAATTTCTTGTAGCAGTTATAGTAATCTGCCTTTTAGTAAGCGCAATATCAGCGCTTGCAGGATCATATTTTCTCAAGCCACTTATAAATAATTACATAATCCCGGGGGATTTTAAGGGGCTGGCATTAGCACTTCTCTTTCTTGGAATAATTTACCTGGTGGGAGCTATTGCTGCATTTCTGCAGAGTAGATTTACAGTGAAAATGGCACAGACTACAACGAATATAATCAGACGTGACCTTTTTGATAAAATGCAGAGTCTTGAACTACGTTACTTTGATTCTCATACCCATGGTGAGTTAATGAGCCGGTTTACAAATGATGTTGATAATGTACAACTTATGCTGGATCACAGCCTGACGCAGCTTATTTCAAGCACTCTGACGCTTATCGGTACGGTTACAATGATGATTATACTGAGCCCGATTTTATTTATCATAACTGCTATAGTGCTAGTAATAATGATTCTTATAAGTATGAAGATAGCCAGTAAAAGCCGGTATTATTTTAAAAATCAGCAGGAGATTCTTGGTGAACTAAACGGATATATTGAAGAAAGTATTAGTGGATTAAAAGAAATAAAAGTGTTTAACCATGAGGAGCATGCAAAGAAAGCATTTAATAGGATAAATGAGAAATTCCGCGTAACAGCAGCAAATGCAAATTTCCTTGCCGGCATTATTATGCCTATTATGGGAAACCTTAATAATATATGCTATGCGGCAACGGCAGTTTTTGGTGGAATTCTTATTCTTATGAACAGATTTGATGTTGGCTCGCTTGCGGCTTTCCTGCAATATTCACGTCATATTGGCCAGCCGATTAATCAGATTACAGCCCAGGTAAATAATATAATGGCAGCTCTGGCTGGCGCAGAACGAATTTTTGAGGTTATGGAACAAAAACCCGAAGTCGATAATGGGAATATAACCCTGGTTAATGCCAGGAGAACACCTGATGGGAATCTTGAGGAATGTGAAGAGCGAACCGGATTGTGGGCCTGGAAGCATCCAAAGGATAATGGTGAATTGACCCATACTGAGCTTAAAGGGGATGTCCGGTTTTTTGACGTATATTTCGAGTATGAACCGGGTGTTCCTGTGCTCAGGGATGTGAGCCTGTACGCAAAACCCGGCCAGAAGATTGCTTTTGTTGGGTCTACAGGAGCCGGTAAAACCACAATTACCAATCTCATCAACAGGTTTTATGATGTAAATGAAGGTAAAATTCTTTATGATGGTATCAATATTATAGATATTAAAAAAGCCGACCTCCGTCGTTCTCTTGCAATGGTATTACAGGATACCCATCTTTTTACCGGAACGGTAATTGATAATATCCGTTATGGACGTCTTGACGCAACTGATGAAGAGTGTATAAATGCTGCAAAGATTGCCAGCGCTGATTCTTTTATTTCCAGGCTTCCTCATGGATATCACACCGTAATCAGAGGAGATGGTGGTAACCTTTCACAGGGTGAGCGGCAGCTTATTGCTATTGCACGCGCCGCTGTAGCATCCCCACCTGTTATGATTCTGGATGAAGCAACAAGCTCTATAGATACTCATACAGAAAGGTTAATTGAAAAAGGAATGGATGCTTTGATGGCAGGCAGGACTGTTTTTGTGATTGCTCACAGGCTTTCAACGGTTCGAAATGCCAATGCCATTATAGTTATAGAACATGGTCAGATAATTGAGAGAGGCAGCCATGAGGAGCTTCTTGCACTAAAAGGAAGATACTATCAACTTTGCACCGGGCAGATAGAACTTGAATAAGCTACATTTTGTGCTTTTATATTACGGTAATGTGGTAGAATGATTTAGTTATCTTCTAATATTAAAATAATAAAATATTAAAATTAATATTATTCCTGCGTTAAATAGCTGTCTGTGTACTGCTGTGTGTTATTTTTATATTAAAAATTATATAATGAGCCAATCAGAAAATAGCCAGGAATAATTTACTCATCATAAATTATTTACAGCTTATTTAAATGGCTTTTGATTGTGGCTTTTATGTTACTTATATTATATTGCCAGCCGGTTTTAAAAATATTAAAAATATTGAAAGAAAATCGAGGGAGTAAATTTGGATAACAGAGCGATAGGAGTATTTGATTCGGGTATCGGGGGCTTAACTGTTCTACGCGAGATAATAAAAACTGTGCCTTATGAAAGTACGATATATTTTGGAGATACCCGGAGAGTTCCTTACGGACCGCGGGATTTAAATGAAGTTAAAAAGTTTGTTTTCAAAATAACAGGCTTTCTTTATGAAAAAAATGTCAAGATGATTGTAATTGCCTGCAATACATCTACAGCAGCGGCGCTAAAAGATTTAAAGGAACATTACGATATTCCAATAGTAGGAGTTATAGAACCCGGGGCAAGAACAGCAGTTTATAATACGAAAAACAAAAAAGTAGGTGTTATTGCTACCGAAGGCACGGTTAAAAGCAAGGCATACAGTGAAGAGATTGCAAAGATAGATCCGGAGATAAAGACATATTCAGTCCCAGCTCCACTGCTTGTTGATTTTATAGAGAAGGGTATCCTCGAAGGTGAGAGCCTTGATAGGACTATTAACGAGTATTTAAAACCATTATTCGAAGCTGGAATTGATGTGCTTATACTTGGATGCACACATTTTCCATTGGTAGAAAAAAGAATACTTGCCTGTAGTGGCAATGGGATTAAGGTAATAAGCTCGGCAGTTGAAACTGCCCGCGACGTAAAGAAAATACTAAAAGAAAAAGGTCTGCGTGCTTCTGATAGAAATAAACCTGAAAGAGTTTTTTACGAAACTGGTATGGATAGTAAATTTTTTGAAGTGGGGAAAATGTTTCTTGGTGAGGAGATAAAGGAAGTTATAAAGGTTAAACTTGATATGTAAAAGTTTTAATATGTAAAAGCTTTAATAAAAAATATTCAGGAAAATATTTAGAAGAAAAGATGAGATACTGTAAATAATTTTAAAGAGGAAGGTCTTTTAAAATGGTTAAAAGAATTGATGGTAGAGAGAGCGACCAGTTAAGAGAAATAAAGGTAACCCGTAATTATATATCACATGCTGATGGTTCGGTGTTTATTGAAATGGGAAAAACAAGGATAGTTTGTACGGCAATTGTTGAAGATAAAGTTCCCAAATTTCTGGCAGGGAAGGGTATGGGCTGGATAACTGCTGAGTATGATATGATACCGGGTTCCGCTCCGCAGAGAATAATAAGAGCGCAGACTGCAGGTAGAATTAATGGCAGAACACATGAAATTCAGAGATTAATCGGGAGAGCGCTGAGGGCGATAGTTGATTTGAGTAAAATTGGAGAGAGAACTATATGGATAGATTGTGATGTTATTGAGGCTGATGGAGGCACAAGGACTGCCTCAATAACCGGTAGTTTTATTGCACTTTTTGATTGCCTGAGCTCAATGATTAATAAAAAGATTATTAATGAAATGCCTGTAGAAAGTTTTCTTGCAGCAGTAAGTGTCGGAATTGTAGATGGAGAAATACTGGTGGACCTCTGCTTTGAGGAGGATTCAAGAGCCGAGGTAGATATGAATGTAGTAATGAATTCAAAAGACGAATTGATTGAAGTTCAGTCAACTGCTGAACTCAAGCCGTTCTCCAGAGAGAATTTTGAAAGAATGCTTGAAAAGGCAACCGGTGCAATAAAAGAAATAATAGGAATTCAAAAGAAAATATTAAGCAGCGATTTAAAATAGGGTTTATAATAATTTATAAAAGGTAGATAAAAGATAGACAGCATTTGTTAGTAAAATAGATAACATAAAATGGATAATAGATAAAGCAGCAAACTGCCAGGTTGCTATCCACCACATTACAACATGTAACAGGTTATCGGATATATTATTATAAAGAAGATTTAGTCTAATGGAAATAGTTATAGCTTCAAAAAATACCGGAAAGATAAATGAAATAAAGTCATTTTGTACGGATCTGGCAAATATAAAGTGGTTAACTTTTAAGGATTTTAAAGATTTTCCGGATATAAACGAAGAAGGCAACAGTTTTCTTGAGAATGCAAGAATCAAAGCCAGAGATATTTCTTTATATACAGGTAAAATTGCTCTTGCTGATGATTCAGGTCTGGAAGTGGACTTTCTGGAGGGCAGACCCGGAGTCAGATCATCAAGATACAGCGGGGAAAATTCTACAGATAAACAGAATAGGGATAGGCTTCTTGAAGAAATGAAAGAAGTAAAAGAATTATCCCGAAGGACTGCAAGGTTTGTATGTTATATGGTCCTCTACGATCCTGAAAAAGGTGTCCTTTTTGAAACAAGGGGTATTTGTGAAGGGTTTATAGGTTTTAAAGAAAAAGGAAGTGGCGGGTTTGGTTATGATTGCATTTTTATTCCTTCCGGATACAATAAGACGATGGCACAATTAACACAGGCTGAAAAGAATAATATAAGCCACAGGGGGAAAGCTCTTAGAGCTATGTATGAATTTATTGTAAATTTTTAGATTTATGCTATTATTTTTCGTGCCAAATAATGGCTTTGTGTACGGGGTGTAGCGCAGTCTGGCTTAGCGCACCTGCTTTGGGAGCAGGGGGTCGGAGGTTCAAATCCTCTCACCCCGACCAGGATGGGCGGGAATAGCTCAGCTGGCTAGAGCGTCAGCCTTCCAAGCTGAAAGTCGCGGGTTCGAATCCCGTTTCCCGCTCCAGTTTTTTTAAACAGTCTTAATTTGTTATAATATATTTGGTCTGTAGTCCTGCGCCTGTAGCTCAGCAGGATAGAGCAACGGACTTCTAATCCGTGGGTCGGGGGTTCGAATCCCTCCAGGCGTACCAGAAATATTGTAGAAATATTGGTGCAGGCAAAAGCAGAACTATTTATAATTTGATTATAATTAAAAGATATTTATGGTGAGAATAGCTCAGCTGGTAGAGCACAGGATTGTGGATCCTGGGGTCGCGGGTTCGATCCCCGTTTCTCACCCCATATTTTTTAAGAACAATTTTAATTTGTTCTTATGATTTTTATTTTATATAATTCATGCGCCTGTAGCTCAGCTGGATAGAGCGTCGGACTTCGAATCCGTGCGTCGGGGGTTCGAATCCCTCCAGGCGTACCAGAAAAATTTAAAGTAGCTGCGCAGAGCAGCCGGAATTAAATATTAAATGGTTATAATAGCCGGGATTACAGGGATTATTTATTATGAAATGTTAATGGGCCGTTAGCTCAGCTGGTAGAGCACCTGACTCTTAATCAGGGTGTCACAGGTTCGAATCCTGTACGGCTCACCATTTTTGCGAGAGTGGCGGAACTGGCAGACGCGCTAGACTTAGGATCTAGTGGGGTAACACCTGTAGGGGTTCAAGTCCCCTCTCTCGCACCAGGTTTGTATTTTTTTATACTTATCAATATAACTAATATATCTTTTTTATATGTTGTTTCCTGATTAGCTTTTTATTTTTATGATAATCTAATTGTCCAATGCTGGATGGACTGCCTGCTAAAAATTAATATTTATCAGTTACAACTCCGAGAGATGATGCTTTTATAAAGGGCATTCCAACCAGAGGTTTAAGACTCTCCGGGTCACCTGTAACTACAGCTCCAAATATTCTTATATCATCCTCTGTTAATTTACCATCATCTCCAGCAAGATTATTGTATATTCTTTCAAACTCATTTCCTTTATTAAATTCATCTTTGTAATTTACAATATAATAAATAAACCACTCTACAGGGTCAGGTATTTCCTCACCCGAATTATAATATAATTTTATACCGTAAGCTGTGTATTCGGATCTGGCAGCCTGAACGGTCACAGGTATTTCCATTTCACCTTGTTCATCACTTGAAAGCTTTGATAGCTCTTTCTCATCTTCATTCAAATCGTCAACCCAGTACCATGTTACTGTGATGTCTTCCGGTAGCATGTTTTCTACTTCTTCTAATGTGTATTCTCTATCAAAAGAAAGTGCCATTTCCAGATATTTATCGTTACCTATATCATCCAGAATATTGAGGTCATTTAAGTACTTATCGTCATCATACTTTAAGAAAGGATAGAAAAATACCATTACTCTCTGTCCGAGCTCATTATATCTTCTACATCCGAAGTACTCTATATTAAAAGCTTCAAGATTTTTGTATTCAAGGATTGGTGGACAGGATTCAACAATCAATGTGTGATCCGGCCTGAAATAAAAAATTAATTCTTCTTCGCCTGTATATACAACTTTGCCCTCTATAAGTTTATATGTATTATAATAGAATTCATTTTCATAAGGTGCTGATCTCATTACCTGTATCTCTTTACCTATATATTTGTCAGGAGCAGAAATATCGTTAATTTTCTCTGTGTAGCTAACCGTTTCCATCATCCATTTATCAACAAAATTAATCTTAATGCTTGATACAGCTGCATAAGCGGCAAATAACACTAAAAATACCAGAAGGCTTATTCCGACATTTCTTAATATGGTCTGCCATCGTGCTCTTTTGACTGCGCTTCCGAGTTTCTTATCTTTAAATTCATCAAAAATTTTATCTACGTCTTTCTCATTATTGTTATTCTGCTCATTCTTGTCCTTATTTTCTGACTTATTTTCTTGCTCTTTTTCCATTTTTAAATTTCACTCCTCCATAACTCTTTAAATTTGTTTCTTGCTCTATATAGATAAATCTTTACCTTATCCTCGCTGTATCCTGTATACTCTGAAATGTCTCTGTATGAAAATCCTATTACATACTTCAGGATTAAAAATTCTTTGTAGACAGGCTGCAGCTTCTCCAGTGTATTTCTGATATCTTCCACTTTTTCTGAATTTATGACCGTATCCTCTGCACTCTCTATCAGAAAATCATTGATATCTATGTAATTAATATTCATAAGTAAATTTTTCTTATTTCTTTTACATATATTGTAAAATTCGTTTAGAGCTACACGGAAAAGCCAGGCTCTGGCGCTTCTGTAGTCTATAGAGTCAACATATTTTAATGCTTTATAAAGTGTATTCTGCGCAATATCTTCTGCGTCTTCTATGGTAGCTCCCATTTTTATAAGGGATTTAAATACAATCTTTATCTCATTTATAAAAACCTCCGGGAGGCTCTCTTTACTCATTTGCTACCATTCACTTACTTTATTTGCAGTGATAAGTATTAAAAATATGAAACATCGACTCTAATCTTTACATATAAAACAAATAAGATGCCAGAATGTATACAATGTGTTAATAATGTGCCGATCAAT
>JAQVEM010000025.1:0-1606 GCA_028697935.1 Actinomycetota bacterium | reverse complement strand
AAATAATATAGATGCGTCGTCTTACTACCAGAGGGTCGATTCAAATTTAAAATGAGAGGAAATTAAAGAGGTGATGGCAAGCAATCAGGATGCAGGATAAAGCAGATAAAGTGTTTAAAAATGATCTAGAAGCTGGAGGTGAAGGCAAGTGAGCAAGAAAAAGTACATTGTCTGCTCCCCGGTGTAATCACAGAGTATTACTATTTATCGGGCTCTATCTATTTTCCCGGCATAACATGAGGTGAGAAGTAACATGGAAAATGTAATGATGGAAGCAGCATTAAAATATACATGAGCAAATGTTTCGGTCATGCCATTGCACTGGATTTGTAAGAATGGCTCCTGCTCCTGCAAGGCTGAGGTAATTGTGATAGAAAATGACATGGTACATTTCGGGCTTGTATTTTCAGAAGATGATGATAATATTAATTTTTTTCCTCCATTTACTCTTTTTAAGAACGCAGCTGTTGAATTTTTAGAAGATGCAGGAATAGAATGTGAGGAATACAATGACCAGATTTTATTTATGTGGTCAATAGTGCAAGGATTGGGAACAATTTTTACATTAAAGGGTGTGAATATACTAATAGTCAAAAATTTCTATTAGAAGAATTCTTAGAATCAAACAATATTCTACATATGATGAAGAAATTAATGAGGATGGTAAAACTAAACTAGATATATTATAAATGGAGGTAATTGCATGGATTTATTGGAAGCAATTAAAGTAAGGCATTCTGTACGTAGCTACACAGACCAAAAAATTGAAGGTGAAGTGCTCAATGAGTTGCATCAAATCATCAACCAGTGTAATAAGGATAGTGGGTTAAATATACAGCTTTGCTTGAATGAACCCAGGGCATTCTCAGGGTTGATGGCAAGATTTGGAAAATTTAATAATGTGAAAAATTATATTGCTCTCGTAGGGAAAAAAAGCGATAGCTTAGATGAAAAATGTGGCTATTATGGTGAGAAAATTGTATTAAAAGCACAGCAACTCGGACTTAATACTTGCTGGGTAGGAATGACATTTAACAAAAGAAAGAGTAAAAAAGCCATTATGTTAAATTCAGATGAAAAACTATTAATGGTTATTGCTATAGGCTATGGGAAAACAAACGGAGTTTCACATGAAGTAAGACCCATTGAAAAATTATGTAACATAAAGGAATTTAATGAATCTGTACCAGAATGGTTTCTTAACGGTATGAAAGCGGTTCAACTTGCTCCCAGTGCAATGAACCAACAGAAATTCACATTTGAATTGGATGGAGATATGATCAATACAAATTCAGGTTCTGGATCTAACACGAAAATAGATCTAGGTATTGCTAAATATCATTTTGAAATCGGTGCAGGTGAAAAAGGCTGGAATTGGTCTTATGATCTTTAAGAGAAGTTTTAGGTCTTGATGTCATTGTTACAGATGATGCTGTTGCAGAGGTATTACAAGGCTTACCAGAACATTATCAAGTAATATTGGTGCAGTAGTGGGAACAGGTTGCAGAGGTATTACAAGGCTTACCAGAACGTAAGCGTGATGTTATCTTGCTTTCCTATTTCATTATACTAAATAGATCACAATCCATTATATTATTATTTATAT
>JAQVEM010000184.1:1622-3031 GCA_028697935.1 Actinomycetota bacterium | reverse complement strand
TAAGAATTTAAGATACTTGTAGTTATAATCATCAAAAATAAAGCACTGAGGCTGGTATAGAATATACTGGACTTTGAATAATTTTCCATTAGATAGCCTGCCATATACTGGAATATAATCGTCCCTGCAAATGAGAAGCTATTGACTAGACCAGTAATAGAAGCAGAGTAACGGGGATTTTCCTTTATACCGGTGGAAATTGAAGTGGCGGCTATACCAGAAAAAGCAAATTGAAAAAGCGCAATAAAAACTATTTTTACAATCAGGTTGTCAGAAATAAACGCTGTAAATAAAAAAATAAAAGCTGGTATTGATAAGAACTGCATTAATCTTTCTTCGCTGAGTTTATTTAGTAAAAAACTCTGCACAAACATACCGGCACAGAAGACAAAAGTGTTTAAGCTTAGTATAAGTGAGCTAATATTTACCGGAACACTTATACTCTTAAAGTATGTAGTAAACCAGGATCCAAAAGAAAATCCGAGACCGGCATGAAGGAAACAAATGATTCCACAAAAAATAATAACTGGATTTGATAATAATCTATGGCTGTTGGAGAAGAGACTGGCAAAATTTTCTTTATCTTTTTTTTCTATGTAAATCCTGTTTTTAAAAAATAACATAAATATGAATAGAATTGCATTTGCGAGCGCAATGAATAAGAATAGATATCTCCAGTTTACATTAAAAAATAAAATACAACCGACTATAAGTGGAGCAAAAGCAGCACCAAGCATGAATCCAATATTTATTCTAATTATCTGGCTGCTTCTATTTGAATCAAAAATGTCACTGATTAAAGAATTACATATCAGGGAAATTATGCCCCAGGATATACCGAATACAAAGTAACTTATAGTGAAATAAATAAAATTGCCTGAGAGATATAAGCTTAAAAAGCTAATTGAAAACAATATACTTGCCGCAATGAGCACTTTATTTTTCCCTAATCTTTCAGAAAGAATTCCTGAAAACATGCTGGCTAAAAGAAGACCAAAGGCGTTTAGGGATAGAGTGGAGCCGACAATATCCAGGCTAACCCTGAAGTTGTCTGAGATTATGGGAATCAGGGGCCCAACAATAGAACCCCCGACCCCGAGTATAAATAGTTGTATAAAAAGCAGTGTAAATGTTTTTTTCTCCGACATTAAATTTGATTAACATCCATCTAATAATAATTTGAATTAATTCTTAAGATACAATTATTATTATTATTATAAGTTAAGTTATAAGTCAAATTATAAATCAGCTTTGGTGTCCCTGGGCAGATTCGAACTGCCGACACCAGGATTAGGAATCCTGTGCTCTGTCCATCTGAGCTACAGGGACAATTGCAACCATAATAATAGAGGGATTAAATACAATGAAAAATACTATCAGAGCCGGTTATTTCTGTCAAAAACTTTAAT
>JAQVEM010000184.1:0-1522 GCA_028697935.1 Actinomycetota bacterium | reverse complement strand
CTGTAGCTTAAAGCATAAATTATAGCTTCAGTAATATCTTCCTTCTTATTAACGAGTTTTACGCCAAGAGCGGAACCCTGTGCTGATGGTTTTATAACCATCGGGAGGCCGATCTTTTTTAATATAAATGGAAGAAGTTTGGATGACCCGAGCTCTCTGAATGAACTTGTGTTTAAAAAATAAAAAGGCGGGGTGGGTATATCATGATTTATGAATATTTGCTTTGAAATTATTTTATCAAAGCTCAAAATATTTGCGTAAACACCGGGGCCTGTATATGGGATATTAAGGACTTCCAGGATTTCCTGTATTGTACCGTCTTCTCCATCTTTTCCATGGAGCGCGATGTATGCAAGGTCAATTTTTCTGGAAGTTAGATTTTCTACTATATTCTCATCTACGTCCAGTCTTATAACATTGTGCCCCAGCTTTCTCAGGGCATTTGAAACCCGCTGACCGCTTTTTATGGAAAATTCTCTTTCAAGAGATCTTCCTCCCATAAGCACAGCAATGTTTTTTTTCATTTTTATCACTCTCGTATAAATTGTTATATTATTTAGATTATTTAATTATTTTTGTTTATTGTCTTTATTATATTATTTTTTATATGAATCCCAAAATTTAGACACCAGGTTAAATAAGTTAAACCAGATGATTGAACGCAATTCCTTTAATAATTTTATTATTTCATTACTTAAAGCTCTTATATAATTTAATCTTTTCTTTTACAATATCTGCCAGCGTTTTAATACCAAGTTCAATCCTTTCATTACTTTCTGTACTAAAAGCGAGTCTTGCTTCATTTAATCCTCTACCATTCTCGGGATAAAAACCGCTGCCGGGAACGAAAGCTACCTTATTTCTGACTGCATCTGCAAGTATTTTTCTTGTATCAAGATATTCAGGGAGTTTAAGCCATATAAAAAATCCACCCTCTGGTTTTGACCATTCAGAGCCAGGGGGCAGGTAATTTTCAAGTGCGCTCAACATGGTATTCCTTCTTTTGTGATATATATCTATAAATTTTACTATATTATCCCGCCATAGAGGATCCGAAAAATATTCGCAGGCAATTCTCTGGGAAAAAGTACTTACACAGAGTACCGAGGATTGAATGCCAAGCACTAATTTTTCCAGTATGGGATAAGGAGCAACAATCCACCCTATTCTAAATCCGGGTGCAAATAGTTTTGAGAGAGTACTGAGATAGATTACATTATGGCCACCATCTTTGCTATCAAGTTCTCTAATTGTAGGAACTGATTTGCCTTCAAAACGAAGCATTCCGTAAGGATTGTCCTCAAGTATCACAGTTTTATATTCTTTTGCCAGCTCCAGTACTTTTTTTCTACGTTCAAAGCTTAAAGTTACTCCAGAGGGATTTGAAAAGTTGGTCACAATGTATATAAACTTAGTTTTAATTTTCTTTTCAGCAAGTTCTTTTAATTTTTCCTCAAGAATAGAAATTATCATTCCATCATCATCTACGGGGATGCCGATTATGTTTGCTTCATAAGATTTA
>JAQVEM010000183.1 GCA_028697935.1 Actinomycetota bacterium | reverse complement strand
ATATTGCCAAACCGGTATCCTGACAGATTGCCAGTTTTTCAGAGGAAGCTAAGCGATGATTCTCAATAATCATCTTTAAGGCATCCTGTCCCACTTTTGATTTTTCTTTCTTGAGAGCCTGTTCTAAGGCATCAAGGACGTCTTTGCCTATATTGTAATTTGCATCTAAAAATAGGCTCTTTACCTTATCGGAAATTTCTCTGGCTTCAATTTTCCTCATTGTTTCGTATCTCCTCCTTTAGAAATAATTATTTAAATTTATCCAGCATAGTATCTGCATTTTAAATATCTTGAATCTGATATTCCTGAATATTTGTAATCATTCTTTCAATATGTGCCTGACTGGCCTGTTGTGCCTTATCAGGGTTCTTGTCTTTTATGGTTTGCACAATAGTATGGTGTTCCTGAATAATAGTATTCAATTGATTTGGGGTTCTTATAGATTTGATCCTGGTTTGATAGGGTTGAACAATCAGATTTAAATACAATTCTTTTAATTTCTTATTACCGGCTATATCAAATATAAAATTATGGAATTCTGAATTATATTCGCTGAATTCAATCTCATTCTTATCTTTCTTTAGATTATCCATTTTTGCCAGTATCTTTTCTAATTCAACAACATCCTTAGAGGTGGCCCTTTTTGCCGCAAGGGAAGAGGCAAAACCCTCTAAGGCTAATCTGATCTCTAACACCTCTATTAAATCATCCAGGGATATTTCGGGTACAAAAACTCCCATGTTGGGTACAGTTGTCAGATATTTTTCAGCAACCAATCTTTTTACTGCCTCTCTTACCGGTGTACGACTGATGTTCAATTCTTTGGCAATACTTTCTTCCATAATATGAGTACCGGGTTTAAATTGCTCTCTGGTAATAGCACTCTTTATAATTTTATACACCTTGTGGCTTAACAGTTCATATTGGTCAATTTTTAATTCTTTTTTTATTTCATCCATAGCATTACTTATTATTAAAAGATAGTGTAAAAATATTGGTAGGTTTTTATTTAGCATAGTCTGTAAGCTTATCAACCAAAAGGTAGGCTTTTAAAAAATAGATTCTAACATCCTTGTTAAGACTTACAATTCATTGCTGGTATTAAAGAATATTTATATTCCAGAAAACTTCAATAAATCTGTAAAAAGAATATTATACAATAGACGTGTATTCTGTATACAGAATACAATATTATCTTGATAATTGCAAATAAATGAATTGCCTCATCAAAAAAGTACTCCAAATTGTATCGATGCCTCATATAAAAATCTAAAGTAAAATAATTTTTATTATAGGACAATCTCCTCTATATTGGAAGAACAAATCTTTCCGAGTAGAAAGGAGACAAAGGAGATGTTAACCATGAGGCAAAAGATGGCAGTAACAGGAGAATTACAGGATAGATACCAGAAGTCCAAGAGGAGGGAGAAAATAACTATATTGAATGATTTACAAAACTTACCGGTTACAACCGTTGTTATGCCAGTCAGATGCTGAATCAGAATAAATTACTCGATTATGTCCATGTAGCCGGACAGACCATCAAGTATGTACGAGATCATAAAAAGAGGAGAGAAAAGAAGAGATACTATGATCATGGTGTTCTTATTGCCTTAAAGGAACTGTGGGAAGGAGCTGACTTTATCTGCTCCAAGAGACTTGTCCCATACTTGGAAGAATACATTACCGTACTTGAGAAATTTAAGGAAATTAAACTTACTCATGGGGTAAGAGAAAAGCTATTTACCATAAGTCCGGCTACCATTGATCGCCTCCTTGCCCCTGTCAGAAAGAGGCAGCAGATTAAAGGCAGGTCTACCACCCGTCCAGGAAGTCTCTTGAAGAAGAACATCCCCATACGTACTTACAGTGAATGGGATGATAGGAGACCCGGCTTCTTTGAGGTGGACATAGATTGCTCTTTTCTATTTTAGGCTTTGACTCTGATAATGACAGTGAGTTTATCAATGATGAGCTCATCCGATATTGCAAGAAAGAACATATCACCTTTACCAGAAGCAGACCATACCGTAAAAATGATTCCTGTTACATTGAACAAAAAAATTGGTCGGTAATAAGAAGGATGATCGGTTATGGACGTCATGATACAGAAGAAGAGCTTAGAGTATTAAACCAACTCTATAGTTATCTCAGACTCTATGTGAATTACTTTCAACCGGTGAGAAAATTAATACAGAAAGAGAGGTTTGAAAGTAGAATAAAAAAGCGCTATGATATAGCACAGACACCATACCGCAGGGTCCTGACATCCCAACATATTAAAGATGAAATTAAGATGAAATTAGAAAGACTATATGATAAGCTAAATCCAGCACAACTGAAAAGATAGATTACCAGGTACAGAATGAGATCTACACATTGAGTGTCTTAAATACCATTAAGATAGGTTCACGATGTTTGCATATTTACTATTTAGCCCTTATTTCATTCACTATTAGATTTAGATTTTAAGTAACTATGGTTCTTTGAATATATCCTGCAATTCCTGCAATTCATCCTGTCCTATAAAATCTTTTAATATCTCCAGGGTCTCTTCCAGTTGATTTAAGCGCTGTCCATATAATGCCCAGTTTCCTTCTCTGGAGGCATCTTTTGCCTCCGTATAATATTTAATAGCATTCTTTATGAAATCATTCAGAGTAACTCCCTCTTGTAGCATGATTTCACTCTTCTCATCAACAGGCCTGTCAAACAGCCTTCTAAGGGCTCTCTCCAAATTCGTATCCATGGTTAAGTTTACCCCATCAGATACAATTACCCGCCTCAATTGTGGTATTTCGCCTTTTTCAGCTCTCAGATACAATGGCTCTGCATAGAGGACTGAATCCTCAATAGGAATAGCCAGCAAATTCCCCCTGATCACCGTTGAACCACTCTGACTCCATAGGGTTATCTGTTGAGAAATTTCAGAATCCTGGTCAATTAATGCCTCTAACTGCATAGGGCCATAAATCAATTTATCTTTGGGGAATTTATAAACCAGCATCTTCCCATACTCCTCTCCATCATTTCGCGCTGCCAGCCAGG
>JAQVEM010000182.1 GCA_028697935.1 Actinomycetota bacterium | reverse complement strand
TTTTGTCCCTTTATCTTTGAAAATGTAATACCTTTTATTTCAACAGGAAATTTCATAATAAATTCAGTCGTTTCTTTTAGCACCTTATAATGAAGTTCTTTATCTTTTATAATCCCTTTGCTTTCAACCTCATTTTTCTTCAACTCAAATTGTGGTTTTATCAGGATTAATATTTCCCCTCCGGGTTCAGTTAGCTCCAGTATTTTATTAAAAATTTTTTTTATTGAAATAAATGATACATCAACAACTGTGATTTCTGCTCTGTAAGGTAGTCTTTTTACATCAAAATTTCTTAAATTTGTTCTCTCAAAAATGATTGTGCGTGGCGATTTTCTCAGTTCCCATGAAAGCTGTCCATAGCCTACATCAATATCAATTACTTTTTCTGCACCTTCTTTTAATAAGAAATCGGTAAATCCTCCTGTTGAAGCTCCTATATCAGTAACTTTTTTACCTGCAGCGCTTAGTTCAAAATCCTTAAATGCACCTTCGAGTTTTAAACCACCTCTTGATACGTATTTCTTTAGGGGTACTATATCTACTCTGGAATCTGTGCTAATGAGCGTGCCCGGTTTTTCTACCACTTTTCCATCAACTTTTACTTTACCTGCCATTATTAGCGCATTTGCTTCCTTTTCTGCAGGAACCAAATTCTTTTCAAGCAGTAAGTCTATTAGTTTCTTTTTGTTTCTCTTATTATTTTTCTTAATATCTACTACGCTTTTCTTGTAAGTAAAAATTTAGCAATTTTAATCAGCCACTCATAATCTATATCCATACTTTTTATTGCAGTAATTGCATTATTAATCTTTTCTTCAGCAACTTTTCTTGATTTTTCCATACCCAGCATGTCAGGAAAAGTATTTTTCTTCTTCTTGCTGTAATTACCCCTTTCCCCCCGGGTTATTTTTTTATCAGAATCAACATCAAGAATGTCATCTATTATCTGGAAAGCAAATCCGATATTTTCAGAGTATTCAGTAAATTTCCTGAGATAACTTTCGTCTGCGCCACACAGGATAGCTCCACATCTAACAGAAGCTGTTATAAGTTTACCGGTTTTGTTACGATGTATGTATTCAAGTTTGTTTTTATCTATTCTTTTTCCGGTATAATAAACATCAGCTACCTGACCTGCTACCATTCCAGAAGCCCCGGAGGCATCTGAAATTTCATTTAATACTTTAATCTTTAATCTGTCATCTGCAACCTGGTATTTTAACACAATATTAAAAGCTTCAGTCAGCAGTGCATCCCCTGTAAGTATTGCTATATCTTCCCCAAATTTCCTGTGACAGGAAGGTTTGCCTCTTCTAAAATCATCATTGTCTATTGAAGGCAGATCATCGTGAATAAGAGAATAAGTATGAATAAATTCAATTGCACATGCCGTTGGAATTACCATCCGGTAGTCTTTTCCGAGACTTTTTGCTGTTAAAAGACAGAGAACAGGTCTGAATCTTTTCCCTCCACATGTCAGTGTATATTTCATTGCTTCTCTTAAAACTGGTGGGCTTTCCCTGTATTTATCTGCATAATATTTAATATTACAATTTATCTCTTTAACAAGAAATGATGGATATAGCTCACTGGAATTAATATCGTTTACTTCTTCTTTGTTTACTTCTTCTGCAGGCATATTTTATAGAAATGTTTTAATAAATATAGAAAAATAAAAGATAGAAATATTATTGTACAATTTATTTAAACTATCAAAACCCGTACCCACAGTTTTATCTGCTCATATTAAAAATTAAATTATCTTTTACTTATCCAGGTTATTTACTTGTTTTTTCTTGCTTGCTAATATTGCTTAAAATTTTTCCCAGAACACCATTAATAAATTTTGGAGTATCTTCTTTTTGACCCAGGACTTTAGCAATCTCGATTGCCTCATCAACTGAGACCTTCAGGGGAATATCATCCTCATACAGCATCTCATAAATAGCTACTCTTAAAATATTTCTGTCTATTATTGCTATCCTATCCAGAGTCCAGTTTTCAACAGTATCCATCAATATTTTATCTATTTTTTCTTTATTTTTAGTGACACCCCTGACAATTTTTAAAGTAAAACTGTCATATTTTTTCCCTGCAAGCAAATTATTCTCTATAATTTTTTCAATGTCTTTTTCGAGCAGGTCTGATTGATACAGCAATATGACCGCATTCTCTCTACTTTTTCTTCTTGTTGTCCTGTGTGTGTCAGGCATAATTTAATACAAAATTAATTTATTCAACCCTGAGCAGATTAATAATCTTTATTTAGCTCCAACACGGGTTATGTATTCACCGGTTCTTGTGTCAACTTTTATTATATCTCCGGTGTCTATAAAGAGAGGCACCATAATTTTTGCCCCTGTTTCTATCACTGCAGGTTTAAAACTGGAGCTTACAGTATCACCTTTAACACCAGGTTCAGTTTCTATAACCTTTGATTCTATTGTAATTGGAAGCTCAATTGAAATTGGTTTACCTTTATAGAATACAACAAATAGCTCCATATTTTCTATTAAATAATCTTTTTGCTCTTCAAGCAACTCTTCACTTAAATGAATCTGCTCATATGTCTCTATATCCATAAAATGATAATGTTCGTCTTTGTACAGGTACTGCATTTTTCTGGTTTCCAGAATTGCCTGCTCCATTTTTTCTCCTGCTCTGAAAGTTTTATCAATAATTGCACCTGAATTCAAATCTTTTAATTTAGTCCTTACAAAAGCTCCGCCTTTACCGGGCTTTACATGCTGGAAATACAATATTCTGTAAAGCTGGCCTTCATATAATATTGTCATTCCGTTTTTAAAATCACTTGTGCTTATCATTGGTTAGATTTCCTTTTTATACTGCTTTTTATTATATATATTTTTTCATTATATTTATATTCAAGTGTAAATAACGTAAATAAACTCCAGGTAATTAACTTAATAACTTAATATAAAAAAATCTTTTCTTGCCCTGTAAAGAACCTTGCAGGTATTCTTTTTAACCAGTATCATATCTTCTATTCTCACACCGCCAAAATTTTCAATATAAATTCCGGGTTCAATTGTTATTACCATGTTTTCTTT
>JAQVEM010000024.1:10891-13463 GCA_028697935.1 Actinomycetota bacterium | reverse complement strand
ACATCCAGAAATATCAAGGAATATCATTTTTATTTAAAAATATTATTCCTGTTCTCCATAAGAGGCAGACAGAGCCTCTATAAAGGAGGTCGGTGCTTTTACCTTCCATATTTTATTTTCCATAAATACTTTGAATACCTGATTTTTCAGGACAATTGATTCATTTCCCTTTTTCAATGTAATATCAACTTTAAAGGAATTATTCCAGCCGGGAGCAATATCAGAAATATTAAATTCGAGAAAATCAAATGTCCAGCTGCTGGCCCATTCAGAAAATTTTTCTATATTCATCTCAAAATTGCTCCAATGATAGGGGTAAACCTGAACTACATTCTTCTCATTTATATAACCGAGGTACTTTTCCAGAGTTTCCTGCGCAGTGTTTCCAGGATAGTCAAGCCCCATCTCATACCTGTAAATCCTCATACCTTTCTGTCTTTTTAATGCTTCCTCCTCTGTCAGAAAAGAACGCACATCATACTCATTCCCTGCATTCCATACAAAAAATTCCTCTATGCCCATTTTAGCAGCAGTGTCTATTTGCTCTCTCACCTGCATATAAGTATAATTTATATGACCCTTTACCCATGTTGCAGTAAACCCCTGGAGCCAGGGTCTTATATCAGCAGGGTTTTTAACAGTTGCATTTCTTTTAATAGCATTATCCAGTGCATTAAGGATGGTATCTTCCGGCCTGGCATCCGGAACACTAATACCAAAAAACCCCGGACCGTAATGGCTTGGATATATCATCGGATAAATATAATCTACAGCCGATGTAATCTTTTCCCAGGTCTGGCCTATACCGTCTTTATCTGTTATATAGGTAGCAATCACCCCGTAAACATCTGCAGATACATACACATTATAATCTTTAAGCTCGTCTGCAGCATATAAAAGAAAATTCTTTATGACCTCATCCTTAGAGATTCCTTCTTCATTAGGAATAGAGACCTCCGTATTAAAATCTTCAGCATTTTCAGGAAAGCGCACATAGTCAAACTGTATTTCTTTAAAGCCAATAAGTGCCGCTTCCTTTGCTATGGCTATATTATAATCCCATACCTTTTTTTCATAAGGATTCATCCAGGTAAAACCCTTATCATCGGTCCAGATACTCCCATCTTTCCTGTGTATAGCCCACTCCGGATGAAATTTAGGAAGATATGGATCTCTAAAAACAACTATCCTTGCTATGGGATAAATATTTTTTTCTTCCAACCTCTCTATTAATTTTTTAATATCTCTTACCGGCTCAGGATAACCTTCCATAATCTCGCTTACTATTTTTATTTCACTTGGATATGTCATAACACCATGATCATTTTTAATATCAATTACCATTGCGTTTAATTCAGTTGAATCAATCATATCTATAAAGTTCTGGAACCTGGGTTCAAGTCCAGCAGAATTAGCGGTAACATATATACCTTTTGCTTTTATCTTCGGATTTTGCTTTTTCTCAGACGGAGGAGGTACATAAAACATATCCCGTTCCTCCTCAGGAGTATGGGCATTTATGGAAGTATTATTCCCATCCGGCAGTTGTTCTTCTTTCTCATCGGTAATTTCTTCCGATGCTGTATTGTTTTCTACGGTATTATTTCCATCAGCATTATTTTCCTGTCTGGATTGCTCTTCAGATTCAGGAGTATCCAAAAAAGAGCTGCCAGATATAATACTTATTTCCTCTTCTCTGGATTCTCCTCTTTTCGGGCTCTCCGCTCCGGAGCTTTTTTCTCCAATACCATTCCCATTATTGCCTCCTATCATGCATCCTGAAAAAGTTAATAGGATAATCAATATTGAAATAAGAATAAAAATAAAAATAAAGAAAATTATTTTCTGTATAAGATTCTTTTCCCGTGTATAAATAAGTATTGTCCTTCAAATAAATGATATTACTGAATGTAAACTTATACCAAACAATGCTGGATGTCTATACTATTTTTTTATAATTATTTTTTGGTATATAATTATAATAATCTTAAAAATTTAAAAAATATAAGGTAAAAGAAGGTGATATATATGAATATATTCAACAGAATAATAATGGTAATAGCAATGTTATGTCTGATAGTATTTTCAATAGTTGCAATAGTTAATATCTTTGCAGACCTTTTTGAATGGTCAGAAATTTTCGATAGGATCTTAAACTTTACTGCCAGTTTAAATCAATATGCCCTGGCAGCAATCCTATTCCTTATTTTTGTTATTGCCCTGGTTATACTTATCTTTGAATTTCGCAGAAAGAAACCAGATGTGGCCAGCATATTCGTCGACTCAACAGGTAAAACTATGGTCACAATAAAAACTTCGGAAACACAGATTAGAGATAACTTAAATAATATTGAAGGTGTCATAAACCCACAGGTAAGAGTAGTTCCCAGACAAAATGGAGTAATAATTAATATTTCCTCAAAGCTCGCTACAGATTCAAACATAGTCGAAAAAACTAAGGAAATAAGAGAGGCTGCAAGTGATTTTGCTTCAAAAAATTTAGGGCTCAAAGTATTAGAAACTAATTACACAGCAACCGGGTTTGTTGCCGCTACTGAAAAAATAAAGAAGG
>JAQVEM010000024.1:0-10791 GCA_028697935.1 Actinomycetota bacterium | reverse complement strand
ACCCCGCGGGAAGAAAAGGAAAATCAATAACAGTCACAGCAAGAGCGGGAAGAATAGGTCAGAGATTTAGAAGATAAAATTGGATAACTAACTAAAAGGTTTATATTTAATTTCAAAACGGTTATTAAAACTGCGTTAAAAAGCCCCATAAAAAATGGAGCTTTTTAAAAATTGGATGCTTCTGCTTTCGGACTACAAATCTACCTTCAGGCTACACATTTTTAAAACATACAGATATAGCCAGTAATATAAAAGCTACTGCCAGAACTACAAAACCAACAACATTTAGTACTGGTAAAACAAATTGACTTACTATATATAATACTATACCAATAATTGCTACAATTACTGCTGCTAAAAACACTTTTTTTGTCGGTGCGGAGAGTCTCACTTTAACACCTCCTTCCCCAAAAAAATCCATACTTGCTATCATTGGCTAAAGTATTCTTCAAAATAATAATACTTTTAATTAATAATAATGTCAAAAAAGCAAATATTAAAAACTTGAATAAAAATCGTCTTTCACTTAATCACAATTTAACTGAAATAGTGAAAAAAGATATTAATCATTTAAATAAAAATGTTTTTTTGACTGCAGTATTATTTCTCTGATAGAATTAAAATACGGATATAGTCAGGTGAGGAATCAGGGTGGTTAGCTCAGCATGGTTAGAGCGCTACGTTGACATCGTAGAGGTCATTGGTTCAAATCCAATACCACCCACCATTTTTTATCTTATTCTTTATAATCTGGTGGTACTACTACCAGCCTATTTATACGGCAAACTACCAGCTATTTATATGGCATAAAAATCAAATTATCAGTAATTACAGTTATACTATCCATGATCTATTAAAAACAATTCTCATAACCAAAAGATTATATTTAATGCATCAAAATTGCATTTAAACTTGCTTATTTATATGCAAAATGTTTTTACTTTATATTTTACGTTTTCCATATAACATCGCCAATCGCAAGCTGATTTTTTATATCATCAATGGTAGTTATTTTGTTGATGTGAATGAATTCAATACCCATAATCTCAGCAAAATCTCTCATATTTTCAGCGGTAAGGTCATATGAAATCACACTGTGGTGTGCACCTCCGCAATATATCCATGCCTCGTTGCCAGTTATCATATCGGGTTCAGGTTTCCACATCAGGCTGGCCACAGGTAAATTGGGCATCTTTTTAATTGGCGATATAACATGTACATCATGTGCAATCATTCTAAAACGACCACCCATATCTACAATTGTCACAAGTATAGCATCACCTTCCTTCCCCACAAAAACGAGCCTTGCAGGATCATCCTTGCCTCCAATACCCAGCGGATGAACTTCGATAGCAGCTTTATTTTGTGCAATTGCCGGTGATATCTCAAGCATATGTGCCCCCAGAACAGCCTCATTCCCTTTCTCAAAATGGTAAGTATAGTCTTCAATGAACGAGAGACCTTTTTCTAATCCTGACGACATAGCAATCATCACTGCACCAAGTGCTGCAGTCTTCCAATCACCTTCGGCACCAAACCCGATACCTTTAGCCATTAAGTTTTGTGATGCAAGACCCGGTAACTGCTCCAGCCCGTAAAGATCTTCAAATGTATCAGTATATGCATTAAACCCACCTTCAGTAATCATCTTTTCGAGTGCAATTTCAAGCCTGGCCTGATACCTAACTGAATAAATATTACTGGTTCTAAACACATATTTACTCCTGTATTCCTCTATCTTTTTATCAACCTCTTCATCTGTAACCCTATCAACCAGATTAGCAAGTATACCGACTCCATATGTGTTAACACTCCATCCAAGATCTTTCTCTGCCTGTATTTTATCACCTTCGGTAACTGCGACATAACGCATATTATCCCCGAGCCTCATAACTTTTAAATGCCTGCTGGTTATTGCTCCCACTGCACCTCTCATCCATACACCAATACGCCTCTTGAATACTGCATCTTCCCAGTAACCACAGATAATTTTTCTTTTCATGCGCATTCTTGCAGTTATAAACCCATGTTCTCTATCGCCATGAGCAGATTGATTGGTATTCATAAAGTTCATATCAATTGTATCAAATGGTAAATCCCTATTGAATTGCGTATTGAGATGCAGATAAGGCTTATTAAGAATGCTTAACCCGCCTATCCACATTTTAGCCGGTGAGAATGTGTGCATCCATGTAATAATACCAGCACATTTTGAGCTGCTATTCGCTTCTATACAGATATTTTTTATTTCATCAGGTGTTGTAGCTACACCTTTTAGCACTACTTTAAATGGTATATTTTTGTCCGAATTAAATTCATCTGTAATGATTTTTGCATGAATATTGACTTCGTTTAATACATCAGGACCATATAAATGCTGGGAACCTACAACAAACCAGAACTCATATGTCTGAGTCATAAAATTATCTCCTCTTGTTTATTCTTATATTTTGATATTTTTGATATATTAGTTTCTTTTTTAAAACAACCATATAAAATGATATTGTTTTAAATTCTATTTTATACTTCCCTGTAAAAATCAACCCTTAACACTCCCCGAGGTCATACCCTCAATAAAATGTTCCTGCGCACAAAGAAAAAGTATGAGAAGAGGAATAACTGACATAACCGAACCAGCCACCAGTAACTGGTAATTATTCCCATAAGGGCTAACAAGTGAGTTAAGACCTATGGGTAATGTAAACTTTGCAGGGTCACTGAGAACAAGTAATGGCCAGAGGTAATTATTCCAGGAAAAAACACCAATTAGAATAGCCATTGCAGCAAGTGCTGGTTTCATAATCGGTAGAATGAGTCTCAAAAATATCCCGTATTCTGAACATCCATCAACACGCCCGGCGTCAACAATGTCCTTTGGGATCCCCTTTAGATATTGAACAAAGAAAAATATTGCCATAGCATATGCAAGGTAAGGAAGTATAATACCCCAGATACTATTTACCAGGCCCAGAGAATTAATCTGAATATAAAGAGGTAACATAAGTATTTCAAATGGAACCATCATTATAATCATTACACATACGAAAAGAAAGTTTTTCCCTTTAAATTGATAGAATGCAAAACCATAACCTACCCACGCACTCACGAACAGTGATAACACGACCTGAATTATTGTGATAATAATGCTGTTTGCATACCATCTAAAATAGGTGGCATTGGTAAATAACGCCTTATAATTTTCCAGTGTCATTATGTCCCGGCTGAATGATAAATTAAAACCATCGCGCATAAGCTGATCACTGGGTTTAAATGATGTCAGTATCATTGAGACAAATGGCAGCATAATAATTGTACAGAGCACAACAAAGAAAATGACCATAGCCACACGAGCTACAGGATTATAATTAAGCTTACTGGTATGCTGATTTCCTGGTTTCATATCAATCCCTCTCCTTTCCAAATACACCTGTAGTTCGTAATATTACTAAATTAATTGCAAGCACTATAAAAAGAAGTATAAGACCAACACATGAGGCATAGCCCATATTGTTTTGATTAATTCCTTTTTGATATATATATCCGACAATTGTAAGACCGATGTTCTGGGGTGAAGATTTTCCTCCCCAGAGCATCAGATATTCAGTAATCATAGATAGCCCGCCATAGATAGAAATCGTTAACACATAAATCATCGTCGGTCGAAGGCAGGGAAGAGATATATATCTGAACTTATTCCAGCCATTGGCGCCATCAATATCTGCAGCTTCATAAAGCTCTTCAGGGATCTGCTTCAACCCTGCAAGAAAGTAAACTGTATTCATTCCCGCCCAGCGCCAGAAACAAAGTAATACCATTACCATCATAGCAGGCCACCTGCGGCTTAACCATTGTATCTTTTCGCCACCAAGTAATATCACTAAACTGTTGGCCAGTGCCTTATCCGTTGAATTAAACATGAAACGAAATGTAATACCCGCAACAACCACACTTGTAAGAATCGGAATAAACAATAAAGATTTGAAAACATCCTGTCCAATCATTGTCCGACTATTAAGCATCCAAGCAAACAAGAGTGGTAGTGGAATAAGGATAGCCAGTGTCAGTATGGTATATGTGACACTGTTTCTTACCGCTATATAAAAAGTGGAGTCTTTAAATAAACGAATATAATTATTCAGGCCAATGAAGTTTACTCTGCCTATACTTATATCCTGAAAACTCATAATAGATGTTCTTATAATAGGGTAAATAAAGAAAATAAGAAATGTTAAAATAAATGGCAATACAAACACATATGGTGCTAACTTCTGGGAATACAATATACTTTTCCATGAACTCTTATTTAAATTAGACTTTTTAAACCTTTTATTTATTTTATTCTCTTTATTCATACTTTATTTTCAAACCCTTATATGTTTTTTCAGATTCTGGCGCCTCTACTGAATGAATAAATTCCAGTAGAGGCGCCATCTCTCAAGCAACCTCAAGAAGTGAAAGATTATTCAGCAGGTTTAGCTTCATTCATAAGATCTCTTTGTGTTTCAGCTAAAACAGTTGCCGGGTCCTCAAGATTGACATAAATCCTGTTGAAAGTATTTGCACTCAGGTAATCATTGATAATACCACTATTCTGCATGGTCTTGACACACATGATTTCGTCTTCAATCTCCATAAGTACATCAAATGGATTGTTTATAAAGTACTGAATAAACTTATTACCTTCATCATGTGTTAAGTCCCGCTCACCCCAGATACTCTTGTTTACAGGATCATAACCGAGGTCAGTCCACATGTAACGATTGCCTTCTGGTGACAGCTTGGCATATACAATAAACTCTGCAGCTAAATCAGCGTGTTCTCCATTTGCGTAAGCAACAGTACCGGTCCCACCGAGGCCAACTGAGCGAGGCTGACCCACTTCAAACACAGGTAGTGGAGCAATAGCAATCTTACCTGAAAGATTGGGCATTTCATCAACCAATCGGCTCATATACCAGAATGGATACCCTAAAGCAGCAATATCGCCAGCAGCAACAGCAGCCTTACCTTCAGCTGTATCAGCATTACCTGTTGGAATGAAACCAACTATATCTTCCTTGACCCACTTCTGGATAAGTGAAACTGCTTTAAGAGCTTCCGGTGTGTCTAAATTCGGCATTCCTTCTTCATCAATAAGATCCTTACCCTGCTGTGTCAACAAATAAGTAAACTGATAAGCTCCATAGGTTTCAGCATAAGTCATATATTTACCTGTTGCCTCTTTATATGTACGCAATGCATTCTCAAAGTCGTCCCATGTTATAAGTGTCGTATAGTCGATACCTGCTGGTTCAATAAGATCAACATTATAATACATAACTGTTGCACCAACATGAGTAGGAGCTCCATAAACTTTGCCATTTTTGCTATAAATTTCCAATCGCGATTCTACAATATCATCAATATAATCTTTAGCATATGGTGTAAGGTCTACAAAAGGAACTTCACCGGTCATGAAATTTGGCCACTTACCAATTTCAATATCAACAATATCCGGTACACCTTCACCTGACTGTAGTACAATTGCAAGTTTATCATGCATTGGTCCCCATTCAAGTAATGTGGGTTTTAACTCGATCTGGCGATCCGGGTTCTCTTCGTTCCAGAATCCGGCCATTTTCTCATAATGATCTAGGAAAGGCTGTACAAACGACCAGACTTCCAGTGTGGTGACTTCTGCTTCCTTTGCAGGCTCCTCTGCAGCTGGTTCTTCAGCGGCTGGAGCTTCCTCTTCCACTACTTCTGCCTTTTTGCATCCAGTAAAGGAAAATGAAGCAATTATTGATATGCTTAATATTAGTACTATTACCCACAATAATGATTTTTTCATTTCTCAGTCCTTTCGACAATATTATCCTTATTAATAAAATTATAACTTTTTGTTAATAAAATCACCCCCCTATGCACTACAAAAATATACAATTCTTATATAAGCTAATCTCAAACTTTTTAATAAATCACCCCCCCTCTCTCTATATTTTGTAAACTACAATATATATATATTGTTTATCCGGGTTAATAACTTTATTAATAAATTCAGGTTGTGTTATCAATAATTGCTTTTTGCCATATTAACATTTCGCCTGGTTTCCTGTTCCCCCATATACCATATGGAACTGCTTTAAGTTTAATGGGCTCTGTTTTAAAATATGCATCATCATATAGAAGGCTTCCATTTCTTCCGGAACAGGAAAGACGCTTTCCATCATATTTAAGTACCGGTAAACCTTCTGGAATTTCATCTTGCTTGCATTCTTTTATATCATTTTCGGGGTCTATATATACAAGAGATAAATTACTTATATTATCAATTTCTTCCAGACAATATACACATGGACCCTTCATCAAAGCTACTTTTCCTGCATTCTCTCTAACTAAAAGATTTGCAGAAACCCATCTGGGCTGTATATTTAGATCCAGCGATATAGTACGACCACTTTTAAAATTTTCACTAATATATGCATAACCTTTTTTCACATCAGGTTGTATAGAAACACCGTCTAATAGGAAGACGGGCGAATTTGCATAATAAGGTATACGAATTGCTACTGTAACAATTGAATCCTGTTCTGTTTTTATATTTATAGTGACTTTTCCATTCTGCATAAGATTTGAATTCATTACTAGCTCGGTTTCAGTATTACCTATTGCTGTTTTAATAGAGGAGGAAATGAAAAGATTTACAAATATCATCTCATTATTCTGAGCATAAATATACTGTCCCAGCGAGGCCAGCGTACGGGCTATATTAGTTGGACAGCAAGCCACATCGTACCATCTCTGGCGTACTGGTTTGACATGCCTTAATGAAGTTGATTCAATACACGCTTCCGGCCATATTTCCAGGGGATTGCTATAGAAATATCGATCACCTTCCAGACTTATTCCTGCAAGTATTGTGTTATATAACGTGCGTTCTATAGTATCGTAATAATTTGCATCCTGCTCAATTAAAAACATCCTGCGACCAAAAAGTGCAAGACCAATGGACGCACATGTTTCACAATAAGCATAATCGTTTGGAAGATGATAATCAGTTGTAAAACGTTCAAGGAACGCGGATGACCCAATACCACCTGTAATATACATACGCTGTTGCGTTACATTCTGCCATAGTGTCTGACAGGTTTCAAATAATTCCTTATCCTTATATTCCAGAGCAAGATCAGCCATAGCACAATACATATACATAGCACGAACTGCATGACCCTCTGCAGTGTGCTGCTCCCTTACCGGTTTATGCGATTGTGAATATTTTAGATCATAATCATTTAGTTCCCGGAACAAAAACCGCTGTCTGTTTCGCTTCTTTATCTCTGCTTTAAAATAGTTCGGATTTTTACCCCGTTCCTCTATGAAATATTTCGAACAGGATAGATACCTCTTCTCACCGGTACAATGGAATAGTTTAATCAATGCCAGCTCGATTTCTTGATGGCCTGGATACCCTTTGATCTGGCCATCGCCGGGGCCAAATTTTTTACAGATAAGATCGGCAAAACGCCGGGCAATCTTTAATAATTTATTCTTTCCCGTTGCATAGTAATAAGCCACAGCGGCTTCTATCAGATGCCCTGCACAGTAAAGTTCATGGCCTTCTACTAGATTACTCCAGCGCGCACCCGGTTCCACTACTGTGTAATAAGTATTTAAATATCCATCACTTTGCTGGGCACGCCCGATTAGTTCAATTACTTCATCAGCTATGGTTTCGAATTGTCTGCATTTACCACTATGTAAACAGTAAGCTACAGCTTCCAGCCATTTGTATAAATCAGAATCGATAAAAACAACACCCCTGTGTTCTCCTTCTGTTTCTCCTGCAGCTATCCTAAAATTATTTACACAATTAGTTTCCTTAATATCTTTTATCCGACCGTTTAATATATCCCATTGATATGGAACAATAACATCTGCAACCATATCAGTGTATTTACTCCACAAGCTATCATTTATTGTAATTTGATTAAGAGATGGTAGTTGCAAGGGTGAAATCATATTTATGCTTTTTCCTTTCTTTTATATACTTAATAATTATGTTTCTACTAAATAAAACGATTAATATGCTATTTTTAACTTTAAAAAAGTTAAACGTTTAACTTTTTTCTAAGTATAATACCTAAAAATCAATTTGTAAATAAAAATTTTAATAAATATTATGTCATATCTATTGAAATTGAGGGAAATCAGGCTAATATTGCCATTATATATGTATATTAAACGTTTCCCATTATTGCTAATTATTATTTATTATAACAAAATCTTTTAGAATCTTGATGTTCTTTTAATCACAACTAATTGAATATTAAACGTTTTTGTGTTATGTTTTTTAAATAAACAAATTTAAAAATTATATATATAAATAGAAATGGTAACAATACGAGAGATATCTAAAAAAGCAAATGTATCTATTGCAACAGTATCTAAAGTACTAAATGGGAAACCGGGTGTTAGTAAATTTACAGCTGACCATGTGTTATCTATTGCACGTGAGCTAAATTATAGACCTAATCTAAATGCGCGTAGCCTTAAGAAAGGCCAGAGTCAAACACTGGGTATAATTACAGAGGACCTCACAGTTTTCAACACTCCTGATATTATAGATGGTATAGACGTCTATTGTGAAAGCCAGGGTTATCATTATATACTCAGCAATCTTCGTCTTAACAAACGTTATGGTAATCATCCTGATGATATTGACATCAAGGAATGTACAAAACTTATTAATTCATTAACCGATACACTACTTTCAAAACAGGTAAATGGCATTATTTATATAGGCTGTCACAGCCACGCTGTCGTTCCCACAAAATATAGTAACGAAATTCCCTTTGTTTATGCCTATTGCTACAGTACCAATCCCAAAATTCCATCAGTCATGTATGATGACCAGAAAGCTGCATTCGAAGTCACTCAATTACTGATCAACAAAGGCCACACTCATATAGGTGTAATTGCTGGTTTAAGGGAGAGTATTCATACTACAAACCGTATTCTTGGTTATCAGGAAGCTCTCTATACCAACAATATACCATACAATCCACGTCTCACTTTATACGGTAATTGGGAAAGGGACGAGGGCTATTATTTAAGTGAAGAACTTATCAAGGCAGGTGTCACAGCTATATTTGCGCATAACGATCTTATGGCAATCGGTGTAATTGACTATTGCAATAAACATGGTATCCAGGTTGGGAAAGACCTATCATTATTTGGTTTCGATAACCGCGAAATCAGCGCTTACTGCCATCCAACGCTCAGTACAGTTTCACTGCCTTTATTTGAAATAGGACAACATGCTACCCGTCTTATGCTTGATATATTAGCCGGACACAATATTGAGGGTGGATTAAAGATAATGTTACCCTGCTCTATTATTGAAAGAGAATCTACAGGACTGCCTGTATCAAAGGAAAAAAATAAATCAGAGGAATCTCATGAAACTCGCAGCTGAGATTAAATTATGCACAGAATCAACCATTTCACCCATCGATGAGCGCCTGTATGGTTCATTCATTGAACACATGGGACGTGCTATTTATACTGGTATATATGAACCAGACCATCCATCTTCAAAAGAAGATGGATTCCGAAGGGATGTTGTTAACCTTATTAAACCATTAAAAATTCCCATTATACGTTATCCTGGCGGAAACTTTGTTTCTGGTTACCGGTGGGAAGATGGCATCGGTTGTAAAGACTCCCGCCCTGTACGCCTTAATTTAGCATGGTCTGCTATAGAAACAAATCAAGTAGGCACAAATGAATTTATGGATTTTCTTAATCTAATTAATGCAAGACCTATGTTATCAGTCAACCTGGGTACTCGAGGTGCACAGGATGCAGCCAATTTACTCGAGTACAGCAACTATCCGGGAGGAACTTATTATAGTGATTTGCGAATTGCACATGGTTATCCTGAACCTCATGATGTGAGAGTATGGTGCCTTGGTAATGAAATGGATGGTCCATGGCAGATATGCGCCAAAACATCTGAAGAATACGGGCGACTTGCATGCGAAACTGCTAAAATGATGAAAATGATAGACTCTGAGATTGAACTTGTTGCCTGTGGAAGTTCATTTCATGAAATTCCAACATTTGGTGAATGGGAACGCACCGTATTAAGGCATACCTACGAGTATATAGATTATCTTTCTTTGCATGCTTACTATATGAATATGGATAATGATATTCCATCATTTCTGGCAAGTAATATAAAGATGGATCACTTTATCAAAGAAGTCGCAGCTATTTGTTCAGAGATAAAAATGGAAAAAGACGGTAAAAAAGATATCAAGCTTTCATTCGATGAATGGAATGTCTGGTATCACTTTAAGAAGGATTGTGTGCAGCCGCCAAAATGGATACTGGCGCGTCCTATTGAGGAAGAAATCTATGACTTTACTGACGCTTTACTCGTGGGCAGCATGCTGATTACTCTCATAAACAATGCAGATACTGTCAAAATTGCCTGCCTTGCACAACTTGTTAATACAATTGCTCCAATCATGACAGAACCTCAGGGACGGGCATGGGCACAAACTACATATTATCCATTCATGTATACTTCAATTTATGGCCGTGGAACTGCATTAAAAGCTGATCTAAAAGCACCTGCATATAACTGTAATGCGGTAAAGGATGTGCCATTTATAGACTGTGCCGCAGTATATTCTAAAAATAGAGATGAGATAACCTTATTCCTGGTTAATAAAAACCTTGAAGAGAATATCCCCTGCAAATTAACCCTTTCCGAAGTTTCATGTTCAGACATTATTGAATGGGTTA
>JAQVEM010000023.1 GCA_028697935.1 Actinomycetota bacterium | reverse complement strand
GTCTTAAAGATTCCCTGAATCTGCCTCCCAGCATGTACCTTATATATTCATGAGAAAATCCTGCCACCAGGTCAGCAGACACATCCGGTATGTGGACTTTACCCTTTCTTTCAGGGAAATTATCTATTGCCATTTTAATTATTTCCTTTGCGAGTTCCGGACCATTAACATCCCTGAATTCCATATGAATCGCACCTGGAATCTTACATTTAGGTGAAGTTGTGACAAGTTTTGTATGATAATTCTGTGTTAGCCTGCCGAGCGCCTGCATTATACACTGTATATCAACAACCATTAATTCTATCGCTCCGGTCATTATTGCAGCTTCCTGTGATAGAAAATTCCCGATAGGGGCTATTCCCTGTCTCATTAATATTTCATTAGCAGTACAGCATATACCCACTATATTTATGCCTTTTGCACCTTTGCTTTTTGCATATTCAATTAATTCATTATCATTTGAATACTCAACAATAATTTCAGACAGCGTAGGTTCATGGCCGTGGATTACAATGTTTACCTCATCTTCTCGAAGCATCCCCAGGTTTGTTTTTGCTCTGAGCGCTTCCGGCGTGCTAAACAATATATCTGTTATTTCGGTTGCCATCATAGAACCACCCCATCCATCAGCCAGCGCGCACCTTACAGCCTGGTCAAGTATATGCTCTGGCTCCTGGTCAACACCCATATGCGTTCTATGCATAATTTCTACTATTTCTCTATCCACACCTCTCGGAACCACATTGTTCTTTCTCCATATTTCCTGTCTTCTTGCGGGAGCCATCTTTATTAAACCAATTTCTCCATGCTGCTGGCCAAATAATGAAAGAGCCTTTTCTGAAGCCTCTAAAGCAATTTCTTTTATATCCCTGTCCCCTATTTCAATCCCGAGATTTTTTGCAAACTTCATTAACTTCAGCTCATCTCTGATTTCTATGCCTGGAGCTTTCCCTTCAGCAGCCAGACCGAGAAGGTGAGCAAGGTCTCTTCCGTGGTCAGAATGTGCTGCTGCACCTGCAGCAATCTGACGGGCAAGATTTCTTGCTGTAATAGTTCCCAGTGTTGCTCCACACAGACCAACCGTATCTTCTCTTACCCTGCAGGGGCCCATTGAACAGTTTTTACAGCAGATTCCAGAAATTCCAGAACCTATCGGGCAGCATTTCATTGCTAATGCTCTGTCAAATGCTGTAGATAGTCTGCCCTGTGATTCTCTAAGAATTTCAGCAACTGCCTTATCTACTGTTATATCTTTATACGAGCTGAAATTAGTATTATCATTATTATTATTCATCCTGTTTATAACACCACCTTCTTATGGCTTATAAATCTTATTTTTTAGCTTATTAATTTTCAATCTAACAACCATCTATAGAACCCCTGTAATTAATCCCGTAATCAATTATTCTATTGATTACTTCATGTTATTCTAATATCTTGAAACCAGATTAAACAATTCTCCATATATTCTCTATCCTCAATAATTGGTCTATACCCGGGCCGGTAAAAAAGAAACTAGAAATCTCTATTATAACTTACATTAAATCCTTAATAGCGTCTTTAATCAGACTTACTGCTTTTGGATGTCTCATAACAAGAATATTTGCACCTGCGAGCAGCATGCTCATACATGAAATGGTTTCCCAGTTTATTGCTCTTTCCTCATGGCTACCCCACTCAGGATATGCTTCTTCGCTCTCCCTTACTTCTTTTATTTTCCAGACTTCTGGAGCAATATTTGTAATAATCGGCATCTGTGTCATTTTGTCATCCTGCATAAGAGCAGCGATCTTTAACCTCTCCATTGCAGAATAGCAATATTCTATCCCATAACCAACACCGGAAGTTGAAGGGTCCATTACTATTCTATCAGCAGGTAGCCCCAGCTGTGTAAGCAGTATATTTATCTGCTTCGCAATATTGACATCAAGCGGATTTAACGCAATCACATTATTATTGTAACCTATCGCTGCTGCTGCTATCGTTTTATAGTTATCTTCTTCAACCCATCCCATAAGGATATTGCTTCCGGCATTTTTTTCCGAAACTTTTTTCATTACATCAGCAATTTTTTCCATCGGGCCTGCTCCATATACAATAAGGGGTCTGGTTATAGATTCCCTGACTTTTACAGTAATATCTGCCGCTTCTTCCGGGCTTATATCGTCACTTTCAGGATCTATCCTCGTTAGCTTCAGACAAATAACATCAGCACCATATTCATCAATACTTTTTTTTGCCCACCTTACAGGATCATCAAAAACATCATCATAGTATTTTCTAATAATTTCAGGCCAATTATCAGGCTTTTTATCATAAACCTCAATTGCAACCACAGGCTTATTTGGTAATTCACCCTCAAAACCATAAAAGGGGAGAGCACGCTCTCCCCCTATTAAAATTTCTGTATTATCTTTTCCAAGTCTTACTACATTAATACTTCCAGTATATGTATTTTTCGGAATCTGAAAATCCAAAATTTCCTCCCCTCGCACAGCTTATAATAATTGCTTTTCTATAATTTTAACATCATCTCGGTCTTTAATTTCTACCCGGGGAAATATTTACATAATTATGATATTTTATCATTTTTTAATAGAAAAATGCAGTTTGTTTTGTAACTAAATTCACATACTTAAATATTGTCTGCACATTATCTTCAAAAATTCCACAATTAAATTCCAAGTTCTTTAATAAAGCTGCTTACTTTTTTAAAAGCAGGGCTGTTCGATGGAATATCAAAAACAGTCTTATTATTTAAATCCATTTCATAAATATTTTCATCCTCATCTATAACATCTAATAAGTCGAACTTCTTTTCCCCTATATAATTTTTAAGTCTTTCATCAAGCTTGCCTCTTACCCTGTTTATTATAAGAAATGTTTTTCTGGCTTTTATATTCATCTCTTCCGAAAGTTCTTTTATTCTCGAAGCAGTAAGAATTCCTTTGGGTGAAGGGTCTGAAATTATAAGCAAAAAATCGACATCACTTGTTGTCCGACGGCTTAAATGCTCCATACCGGCTTCGTTATCCATTACCACATAGTTATAATTATCCTGCAGGATATCAATATATTTTTTAAAAAGATTATTTGCATAGCAATAGCAGCCCGGCCCTTCTCCTCTGCCCATTACAAGCAGGTCAAATCCTTTTCCCTCAACTAAAGCCTGATGGACATTCATCTCCACAAGCTGGTCTTTGTAAATGCCTCCTGCAAGACGTGGTGCCTGTTTCTTAAAATCTTCGCGTATCATACCAACAGTATCTGTAACTTTAACTCCCAGAATCTCATTAAGATTAGAATTGGGGTCAGCATCCAGTGCAAGGACTGCACCTTTCTTTTGTTCTATAATACTTCTTATTATAAGAGCACTTATGGTAGTTTTCCCTGTCCCGCCTTTTCCGGCCAGTGCAATTTTTATACCCATTTTTAAAACCAGAACCTTTTATTTGAATTTTTTATTTTTTTATTTTTTGCCAGAATCTCTATCCCGGCGAATCTTTATTCCAGTTATTTTTTATTTCTTTAAAATATTTTTATTTCTTTTAAATACTTTTAATCTTTTTATTTTTTGCCTGCTAAATACAGGCTCTCTTCAACCGAAGGAAAGTCTTTCATGTCTGTATATGGTAAAAATAGACCTGCAACATATCTGTCCATGAATTTCATATTAACACTCAATTCAATATAAGTAATATGTCTGGCAATTTTTGAAGTCTGTTTATATTTATCCTGCGAAAGCAGGCTGAGGTAAGCTCCTACAACTGATGTATTTCCAAGAAAAAAATATTTTTCGATATCAATGTCCGGAAGCATCCCAATAACTATGGCATTCCTGATATTAAGATGCCTGCCCAGACCACCGGCTATATATATTTTTTTAAGGTCGTATACACTCAGGTCAACTTCTTCAAGCAGTGTCTTTATCCCTGCATAAATTGCTGCTTTTGCTCTTATCAGATTATCAATATCAGCTTCGCTGATATATATTTCTTTTCCGTTTATACTTTCTTTTTTATCAACAAGAATATAGCGGCAGTCGTCATCTTCGCACTTGAGATATTTATTACCTATATCTCTGTTAAACCTGCCTTTTCTATCTATAACTCCTTTAAGGTACATCTCACCAATCACATCAATCAGGCCGGAGCCACAAATGCCAGCTGGTTTACCTCCTCCTATAACTTCAACCTGACATTTGTATGTCTGCTGGTCTATTGTTACTTTTTCAATAGCACTATCCACTGCTCTTATGCCACATTTTACTCCTCCACCTTCAAAAGCAGGCCCTGCAGAACAGGAAGCCCCTATCATCCATTCAGAATTACCCACTACAAGTTCACCATTTGTTCCAAGGTCCAGAAAAAGAGATAGTTCTTTTTTATTAAACATACCGGTTGCCAGAATACCTGATGTTATGTCACCACCAAGATAACTGGCCACGCCCTGGATACTGTATATATAAGCATTTTTTATATGCTTTATACCAACCTCTCCAGCAGTTGAGCACGGAAATTTATTTGCTACAGTAACATAGGGTTCTTCTCTTATATAACGTGGTGAGACACCATAAAAAAGATGCATCATAGTAGAGTTTCCTGCAATCATTATTGAAACAATGTCGTTTGTATCTACACGGGAATTTAACAACAATTTCCATATCAGGTTATTAATAGAATCCACTACTACTTCTCTTAATTTTTCAAGCCCACCTTTTTTGCTGGCATATATTATTCTGTTTATTATATCTTCACCAAACTTTATCTGGGGATTATAATCAGATTCTATATCAATTATTTCCCCATTTCTAAGGTCAACAAGATAAATAATCAGAGATGTTGTTCCTATGTCAATGGCCAGTCCGTAACACTCATCACCTGTTTTGCCAGGTTCAATATCAATAAGTGTTCCGTTTTCTCTATCAATTGTAACTGTAACCTCCCAGTCTTTTTCTCTTAAAGCCCGGGGTAGTTTCCTTATTACATGAATTGGAACAGTGCAGTTTTTTATACCTAAATTTTCCTTTATGCTTTTTTTTAAACGGAATAAATCACTGGTTCCATAGCTCAGTGATGGTTTTTCTACAACAATGAATGCCTTTTTCACCCATGGTTTTATATGGACACGGGACATTTTGCCCCTGCTAATATCAGCGTATTTTTTAGATTTTATTTCTGAAAGCCCACTCTCAATTATTTTTGCCTTTTCTTTCCTCTGTCGGGGAATCTCTACAGTCAAATTACTTTCTACTTTAGAGAGACACGATAGCACATAACCTTTTTCTTTTCTGGCCGGTGGTATAAGTTTTGTATCTTTTGTTTTAACTTTCCCTTCTTTAATTCTGACCACACATCTTCCACATGTTCCAACACCACCACAGGATGAATCAATATGAATTCCGCAGTCAAGTATTGCCTGGCGTAAATTATAATGGGGAGATACTTTAATTGACCTGTCACCTGGAATGAACTTAATCAAATATTTTTTTTGGTTTTTCATTATTAAGTTTGCAACATTATAAGCTTTTATGTACGAAAAGATACCAATACTTCAATATAAACTTTAATGTTTAATCTTATATATTAAGAATCTTAGATGGTACTATTCTTCAGTATTTACCTATCTAAGAATAACAAAGAATAAATATCAAATGAACAAAATCCCTCTGCTTCGATATGACAGGCAATTGATACTTATATTCATTAATATTTATTCACCTGTATCCAGTATCTATTCGCCATTTCCTGAAAATTATATTATATACCCACCTAAAAATCAAAATGGAAAGACGGCCAAAATTTAGCTGTCTTTCCATATAAATCCTTCTTAACCGGCCTGCCCATTATCCTATCTCAGTCTATCCTTTTCGCTACCTATTCTGTCTGCCTATCCTGCAGCCCGCTGTTTTTCTACCCGTTCTAATTTTCCTCTTTACCTACAGATAATGTAATAGAGGTTCCTTTATCTGTATCTCCAATCCATAAACCCAATAAATATGAATCTCTGGTAGCACCAATCGCAGTCGTTTTTCCATTCTCGCCTGCTTCAGTAATCTCACTGTCAATTTTCCAGCCAGTAAGATTATTCTCATACCAGCTAACCACTTCGTCGCTTGGAGCGCTGATATCTGCAGTAATATAAAAAACTTCTTTGTTATCTTCTAAAGACTTCATTGAAGATGTAATTGTCATATCCGGATACAGCGGAACATCGGCAGGAAAACCTTCCGGAAGTTCTGCTTTGTTACTGAAAACTGTTTCACCTTCATCTGATTCTACGGTCATAGTATCTTCTGTTATATCAACTTTGCCTTCGCTCTCTTCTTCAATTGCTTCTTCAATTGCTTCTTCTGTTGCTTCTTCTGTTGCTTCTTCTGTTATATTTTCAGTAGCTTTCTCTCTTGCGTTACAGCTACTTAAAGAAAAGAGCATAAATAGCCCCAGACTTATTGTCACTACAACTACCAGAGTTTTTTTCATTTCTTATCCTTCCTGCTACTGTTATTTATTAAAATATTTATCAGAGCAGAAATAATTATACTACAATATTTTTTAAAAAAATATTATAGATATATATTTAGCCAATAAATTATTTATAAATTAAAAAACAACATTAAAAATAAAATCCTTTAAGGAAAGCTATATTGTAAAGAAGATATATAAATTAAAAATATACTCAGAGGTAATTTATGAATAACCTGGTAATTAAACCAGAAAATGTATAATGTAACATATAGATAACCTATAGTACATATTATAAAAGGACAATAAATAACCAGAAAATTGAGTTCTTTTACAGACTCTTAAAGCAATTGATAAAATAAAATAATATAAACCACCATCCTATAATTAAACTCATAAACACAAAAGAAATTACTTATTAATATCCAGCTTATAAAAACTCATAAAAGCTTCTTCGGGTAATTCAACCCTGCCAATTTTTTTCATTTTTTTCTTGCCCATTTTCTGTTTCTCAAGGACTTTTCTTTTTCTGGTTATGTCTCCTCCATAAAGCCCTGCAGTGACATCTTTCCTGTATGGAGCTATTCTCTCTTTTGCAATAACTCTCTTGCCGATTGCAGCCTGTATTGCCACCTCAAAATTTTGTCTGGGAACTATTTTTCTTAGTTTTTCTGTTATTTCCCTTGCTACCTGATAAGCTTTTTCTCTGTGAACTATGGTAGAAAGCTCATCTATTCTCTCACCGGCAATCAGTATATCCAGCTTTACAAGATCAGCCTCGCGATATTCGAGAGGCTCATAGTCAAGTGAGGCAAAGCCAGAGGTTATTGACTTTAAAAGGTTGAAAAAATCTACAATTATTTCAGAAAGCGGCAGGGCATACTTAATTTCAACCCTCTCAGGTGATATATATTGCATATCTTTAAATTCACCCCTCTTAAGATTTGCCAGTTTCATAACATCCCCTATATATTCTTTCGGAGTAATTATTGTTGCATATACATAAGGCTCTTCTATCTTTATTAATTTCTCCTGTTCGGGAAAATCCGATGGTCTTTTTACCTCTATCACAGAATTATCGCTCTTTGTTAGTCTGTAAACCACAGTAGGAGCAGATGTAATTATCTTTAATTTATATTCTCTTTCAAGTCTTTCCCTTATGATTTCCATATGAAGTAAGCCCAGAAAACCACATCTGAAACCAAAACCGAGCGCACTCGAAGACTCGGGAGTAAATTCCAGAGATGAGTCGTTAAGTGAAAGTTTTCCCAGTGCATCTCTGAGATTTTCATAATCCCCACCCTCTGCAGGAAACAGGCCCGAGTATACCATAGGTTTTGGTTTTTTATACCCGGGAAGGATTTTTTGAGAAGGATTTTTCAAGGAAGTAATAGTATCACCTACCATTATATTTCCTATTTCCTTGATTCCTGTAATTATATATCCAACTTCACCTGCTGTGAGACTATCTTTTTTTATCATACCCGGACCATATACACCTACTTCTTCAACTTCACTAATAAAATTTTCTCCCATGAACTTAATAGTGCTACCGGTTCTTATTACTCCATTCACAACCCTTATCAGAGCCACTACTCCTCTGTAAGGGTTATATTTTGAATCAAATACCAGCGCCTGAAGCGGACTGTCAGGGTCTCCTTCAGGGTATGGTACACCGGTTACAATTCTTTCAAGTATATCTTCAACTCCATAACCTGTTTTCGCGCTTACCTTAAGTATTTCTTCTTCATTAATACCCAGTATGCTGCTCAGTTCCGCAGAAACTTCTTTAATCCTTGCACTTTTAAGGTCGATTTTGTTAATCACCGGGATTATCTCCAGGTTATTATTTGTCGCAAGGTAAACACTGGCAAGAGTCTGTGCCTGTATTCCCTGAGTTGCATCAACAACAAGTACTGCTCCTTCACAGGCAGCAAGGCTCCTTGAAACTTCATAGCTAAAATCAACATGGCCTGGAGTGTCTATTAGATTTAAAATATACTGCATGCCATCTAACTTTCTATTATAGAGAACTCTTACTGCATGAGCCTTTATAGTAATCCCCCGTTCTCTCTCGAGTTCCATATCATCAAGAAACTGGTCAAGCATTTCTCTTCTTTTTACAGTTTCGGTTATTTCCAGAATTCTGTCAGCCAGAGTGGATTTCCCATGGTCAATATGCGCAATTATTGAAAAATTTCTTATTAACTTTCTATCAATCATATTTTTTTATTTTAAATAAAGTCTCCATTAATAGCTTTTTATAATGCAATTCTACTTATTATATATTGTTTACATAACAACATTACAGTCAGGCTTTACTGATTTTTATTATTTACTGTTTAATATTTATCCCTTTTTATTCATTATCTTTACTACTTACTCCTGTTTATTATTTATTTCTATATTATTCAATTATTCAATTTTTCTCCTGCTTTTAAATAGACCAAGCACAAATTTTACTTCTTCCATTCTGAATAGGATAGTACACCCTGCATAGACACCTGCCCCAACTATAATTACAAGGATTAAATTCAGCGCAAATATTCCCGTACTTTCAGCAGCAAATTTTTCGAGATACCTCCATAAAAAAAATACGATAACACTCATTATGGCTACTGAAGCAGCCATTTTTGCATATGATATAAATATTCTTTTCCCCCCAAAATTACCTATCTTCTTTCTGAGTATTATAATTAAAACTATAATATTGAATAACGCAACCAGAGAAGTAGAAAGTGCAAGACCACCGACATCCAGAAATCTGCTTAATACCAGGTCAAGAACTATATTTAAAATAATTGTCAACCCTGCAACTTTTAGAGGGGTCATTACATTTTTAAATGAATAAAATATACGATTAAGAATCATCAAGAGTCCAAAAAATATAAGGCCTATGCAGTGGAATATAAGTATATATGCCACTTTTTCTGTATCCTGCGGACCGAAATTATAACGCTCAAATAACAATTTTATTATGGGCTGGCTCAAAATTATCAATCCTGCAGTCGCCGGCATCATTACATATCCAATTTCTCTCACACCAAGAGAGAAACTTTCTTTTATACCCTTTGTATCATCTGCTGCCGCCTGGCGTGACAATAAAGGATACAACACTGTTACAATTGCTACAGAAAATACTCCAAGAGGAATATTTGCAACTCTCCATGACAGATTTAAAGCAGTTGTATTTCCTTCACCAAGATTCAGGGCAAAAAAATAGTCTATGCTATTATTAAGCTGTACTACACCACTACTTAAAACAATAGGAACCATAAGTGTAAATATTTCCCTCACGCCTTCATGTTTTAAATCAATGGTAAATCTGTATCTAAAAGGAGCCACTCTTAGCTGTGGAAGCTGTATAGCCAGATGCATAAATGAACCAGCCATTACTCCAACAGCCATACTATATATATTTATGTACCTGGAAAACAAAATAACCGAAATTATTGTAACTATATTCATTACAAATGGGGCCAGCGAAGGCACTGTAAAAATATTATGTGAATTCAATATACCTGTAGCAAGACTTGATAATGACATAAATACAAGTGAAAATATTATAATTCTGCTCATTACCGTAAATTTGTATATATCAAGCTGGTTATTGGCTATTTTTGAAAGCAGTAAACCTATTTGAGGAGATAAGATAAATATAATCAGAGAAATTACAAAAAATACTGGAATAATAATATTTATAACTGAATTTACAAATACCTCAATATCCTCTTTTTTATCATTTTTTAGATACGCTGAGTAAATTGGAATAAAAGCTGCAATTATTAAACTTTCAGCAAGAAGCACCCTGAAAAGGTTGGGTATGTAATCTGCCCATGTGAATGCGTCAGTATCATAAGTGACTCCAAAATAACCGGTCATTATCTGGTCTCTTATCAGACCAGAAATCTTTGACAGGAAAGTAGCTATAACCACAAATACAGTAGCATTAAAAATTCTTTTACGTGATAATAAATAATCTTCATCCATATGGTATATTATATTACAGGTTTTATTAAAAAAATTCATTATACCATTTTAAATCACTTAAAATATCGTGCTAATAAATATTTTTATTTATACAAAAAAATGCTAGAATATAGGTTCGTTAAAAATCAATAGTTTACCAGAAAGTAACAGAAAGGGATAAACATATGCCAAATATTAAATCTCAGGAAAAAAGAGACAGACAGAATATTAAAAGAAAAGAAAAAAATACTTTTTTAAAGGCCAGGATTAAAACTGATAAGAAAAAGTTAATAAAAGCTGTAAAGGAAAATAATCCAGAAGAAGCCAGAAAGAATCTCAGCATTCTTTTCAAACATCTTGACAAGGCTGTAAAGAAAGGCGCAGTTCATAAAAATTATGCAGCCAATAAAAAATCAAAAGCTGCAAAAATGGTTAATTCTATTACAGAATCTTAACATCTGTAATTTCAGAAACTAATTTAATTGAAAGATTTTTCACTTCCATGGCACCGGTTCTAAAAGCAATATCATATTTATTTAATATTTCTAATATCTTAAATATTTCTGGCTGTGTGAAATTATCGCTAAATTTTATATACTTGTTTACCAGGTTTCCGATAAAATAAGGCGAACCTCTGGTATTGCTCGCAATATAATCAGTAACGCCAGATTTACTATCCTCTGATTTAATATATAAAAAGCATTTAAACATTCTGTGAAGTAATGTAATAAGACCGGTTAAATTCTTTTCTTCATCCATTATGGCTTTCAATGCTAAGATACTATTGTCCCTATCTCTCTGACCGATACAATCTACCAGGTCAAATATTTTTAATGAATAAACACGGTTTACCAGAAACCTGACTGCATCTTCATCGATTATTTTTTCATTCTCCGAGCTAATAAAATTAAAAAGTTTCTCATATTCTTTTTTAAGAAAGCCTAAATTTAGATCTACATTCTCAATCAGCAGGGATGCTGCTTCTTCAGTAAACTTTATCCCATCTGCATTAGATTTTTCCTCAAGCCACTTTCTCAGACTTCCAGCAGAGGGCGACTTCAGTCTGACAATTTTACCGGCCTTCTTAATCGCATCAAAAAGCAAAGGATTAAATTTTTGTTTTAGAGAAGTAGCAATAAATATTGTATTTATGTTTCCCGCATTGTCATTTGATATCAAATTGGCTACTTTATTTTGTAAACTTACCGGTATTTTTTCAATAAATTTAATGATTGCTATTTTTCTTGATGAAAAAAGGGAAGGAGTGTTTATATAAGCCAGGAACTCTTCTTCATTGATCTCTTCCAGCCCACTAAAGATCTTTAAATCTGTATCAAAATTAATTTTATTCTTAAGGGTATTTTTTATATTATCAATAGTATCCTCGAGCAGCGAATTATCTGAACCGATATATAGATAACACGGTAGCAGTTCTTCCAGCTTTAAAATTTCTTTTTTTTGTTTATTCATTTCTCTATCCAGATATAATTCAACTACAACCCTGTTTTGCTTTCAAGCGGTTTTTTTATTTATTAATTTTTGTTTTGTATTCCCTGTTTTTATTTACTTATTTATATTTTATTGTACCGTATTTATATCTTTGCCCAGGTATTTTAACTCTCTTTTATTCATAAAAGCAATAATCACAGTAAGGAAAAACAGCAGTGTTAAGTCAATGTATAATACACTGTTTTTTGAAATATTTTCTGACAGGTATCCAATTAAAAATTGGAAAACAATTACTCCAAGATTAGAAGCGAAATGTACCAGGCCTGAAACAACATTGGCAAACTGGGTGCCAACATTTAAACCCATTGAAAAAGTCAATGAAAAATTACCGGATATATTTATCCCGAACAAAAAAATTAAAATAATTTTAGCTATAATATTCTGGACAAAAAATGCTAAAAGCAGAAATACAAATGAGAGGAATATGCTTACCAGCAAAAGGTCTTTTTCCTTAATATAATTAACAAGATGATTTTTAATAAACATGCCCACCAGTAAAGATGCAGCATAAGCTGCCAGAATTAAAGAACTCAAACCCAGTTCAATATTCATGGTTGAAAAGTATGATGTAAACCATGTATAAAACGTTTGAGTAGTAGAGTTGTAAAGAAAGGAAACGATACAGCAGAGAATAATATAAGGATGGGATATAACACTCTTATTAACATTAATCATACTTTTAAAACTTTCTGGAGAATCACTTCTGGAAGGCATTTTTAAAAAAATTAATGAAAATATCAGTAAAATCTGAGGTATAATTACAATGAAAAATAGAACCTGCCATCTTGCCTCCGTGTAAAATATTAAGCTTACAAGAAGAGGAGCAATTACTGAACCTGCGGTAAAACCAATATTTGATATCATTATACTCCTGGATTTATTTTTATGATTTCCAACCAGAGACATTGTAGCCACTGATATAGTACCGGAACCAAGCTTTAATATTGTATAAGAAACAGCAAATGTAATATACAAATTAGAAAATATTAGCCCCAGACAACCTGCAATATATAACAGCTCTCCGATTAAGATTATTTTTTTAAATCCAAATAGCTCAAGGAGAAAACCAGTACATATTGAAGTTACAAGCAACGCAATAGCGCCAATCGATATTACACTCCCTACATAATTAAGGCCAATTGCCAGTTCAACTGCCACTATAGGAATAATCGGCCCTATAATAGTAGAGCCAGTATTCATAACCAGTCTCTCAAGAAAAGAAAAAGTAAGTATCTTTTTTTCTACATCTTCAACAGTATTTCTTTTATTTCTTTTAGAAGAAAGAAAATTACTCATAGTTTTTAAAAGTAATTCTTAAAAAGTTATAATTATTTTTATCTAAATTTTAGTTCACAAGACAGTTTCCTGCCTGCACAAAATTAGGATAGTATATCATATACATTAAAATTTTCCTTTACTTCTTGATTATTTTCACTGAAATATAAGTCAGAAACAGTAAGAATAGAAATATCACATATAAAACTATTATCTTTTTTACAGTTAAATCATCAAAACTTACAATGCAGTAATCAAA
>JAQVEM010000181.1 GCA_028697935.1 Actinomycetota bacterium | reverse complement strand
ATAACAGAGGATAATGTTGTAATTAAAGATGCGAGCCAGCTAGCCGGTCAGGATACTGCTATTACTACCGATAGGATAATAGATGAGCTGGGCGGAGATGATAAGATCAAAGTTGCCTGCATCGGTCCAGCCGGTGAAAATATGGTTAACATAGCCTGTGTTATAAATGACAGGGAACGCGCTGCAGGCAGAACAGGTGTTGGGGCTGTAATGGGCTCTAAAAATCTAAAGGCAATTGCGGTAAAGGGGAACCAAACAGCTTCTATTGCCAACAGGGATAAATTTAGAGAAGTCTTAAAAAATGCAATGGAAAAGATTAAGACTAATGCCATTACCTCCCAGGGGTTGCCAACCTATGGAACAATGGTTTTGAACAACATTATTAACGAACATGGTCTTTATCCTACGAATAATTTTCAGAGAGGTACCTTTGATTCTGTAGAAAATGTTTGTGGTGAAAAACTTGTAGAAACATACCTGGTCCGTAATAAAGCATGTTTTGGCTGTCCTATCGGATGTGGAAGAGTAACAAAATTACCTAACGGGGAGAGTGGGGAAGGTCCGGAGTATGAAACAAGCTGGGCTTTCAGTGCCAATTGTGGAATTGATGACCTTGTTGCAGTAATACAGGCAAACTATATCTGTAACAAAATGGGTCTTGATACTATCTCAACAGGAGTAACCATTTCAGCCGCAATGGAGCTGTATGAAAAAGGATATCTTGATAAAAATGACTTTATAGGGCAACCTGAACCCAGATTTGGAAGTGTAGAAGCCCTTCTACACTATGCTAGAGCTATTGCTCTCAGGGAGGGTCTGGGAGATGCGCTTGCCGATGGCTCTTATGAATTTACTAAAAGGTATGGACATCCTGAATTCTCTATGAGTGTTAAAAAACAGGAGCTGCCGGCCTATGATCCTAGGGGAGCTCAGGGACATGCATTGCAATATGCAACCTCAAACAGAGGCGGATGCCATGTCAGAGGATACCTCATTTCTCCAGAAATCCTGGGTGCCCCGGAAAAAATTGACCCATATGTTACCGAAGGAAAGGCACAATGGGTTAAGACACTCCAGGATTTAACTGCACTAATCGATTCAGAAGGTCTCTGCCTCTTTACTTCATTTGCATTGGGATTAGAGGACTATACAGCACTTCTTTCTGCGGTAACAGGAATTGAATACACTCCCGAAATGGCTCTGATGGCTGGTGAAAGAGTATGGAATCTTGAAAAAATTTGGAATTTAAAGGCTGGTTACAGTAAAGCCGATGATACCCTCCCGACAAGGTTCCTTGAAGTGCCATTACCGGATGGAGCATCCAGAGGTCAGGTAGTAAGGCTTGATGTGACTCTTCCTGAATACTATGAGATAAGGGGATGGAACACAGAAGGTATTCCTACAGAATCTAAATTAGAAGAGCTCAGTCTATAAAATAAGACTAAAAAATATAATTTTCAGTTAATTAAGTAAGGGGAAATCATTCTCCTTACTTAATTTTATCAGGCAGGAAAATTGTGAGTGAATTTTTGCTTGAATTCAACGATTATTCTTTATTAATTAAAAGGAAACTCGATCTTAAAAGAGTTTACCTTGAAATAACAAACCAATGTAACCTCAATTGCAAGATGTGTTTCAGAAAATTTTGGAAGGATTCGATTGGTAAAATGAGTCTGGCACAATTTCAGGAAATACTAAGTCAAATAAAAGAGTTTCCGTCCATTGATACCATATATTTCGGTGGAATAGGGGAGCCAACTCTACATCCTGAATTCTTAAATTTTGTAAAACTTGTCAAAGAGTCGGGTTATAGATTAGAATTTGGAACAAATGGTACACGCCTTTCCCAGTATTCTGATGATTTAATAAAATACGGCGTTGATAGGATTACAGTTTCAATTGATGCCCCAGAACCTGATATTTTCCACAGCTTAAGGGGTACCAGCCTTTCTGCTATAGAAGACAATATTTTAAGAATTCAAGCACGGAAAAAAGAGTTGAAAAGTTATATTCCCGAATTAAGCTTAGAAGTTGTCATAATTAAAGATAATATAGATTTGCTCCTTAATATAATGAGACTGGCCCATAAATTGGATATCACCCATATCCTATTTTCAAATTTGATGCCCTTCAGCAGTTTAATGGCCAAAGAAATAGCATATGATGGTTCACTCGACTATAAAAAATTGATAAACGATTTAAACAGGCATATCGGAAAATATAATGTAAAACTTGAGTTTCCCAAATTTGATCTTCAAACTGAGCGAATTTGCCAGTTTATCGAAAACAAGTCGACAGTAATAAGATGGGATGGAGAGGTCTGTCCCTGTTATCGGTTTTTGCACAACTATGCTGAATATATCTTCGGAAGAAAAAAATCAGTTATTGCATATTCTTTCGGTAATATTTTTAAGGAAAAATTGTCTGACATTTGGACCAGTAGACCTTATGAAGTATTTAAATATATTGTTAAAAACGCACTTTACCCCTCCTGTACAGATTGTCTACTAAGAGAGGTATGCCACTTTGTAGAAGATACAGAATTTGACTGCTGGGGAGATAATCCCTCTTGCGGGGACTGCCTTTGGGCTAGAGGATTAATAAGATGTCCCTAGTCCCTAACCGCCTCCGATTGGTGGAAAGATTCTAATTTTATCATCATTCTGAAGCAAAGTATTTTCCATATCAAGGAAATAGATATTCCTGCCATTTACCAGAAAAATATAGTCATCCCTCAGAGCAAACTTTTCATCTAATAATTCGCCTTCTAATAATGGATATCTTTTAATTAATTTTTGAATTACCTCTTTAACATTGAAGGCATCTTCGATTATCACTTCGGAATTTACAATTTTCTGTAATGTAGCAAATAATTTGACATATACTCTCATATACAAATCTACCCTTGTCTTAGATTAGATCAGAATAAATATTCCTTTCACTGGAGCTGGCATCAAGGATTTGAATAATCTCTTTATTCTGGTTTCACTCCCATCGATTCCCACGCCTTTAAAGGCGTGGTACGGTTAAAACTCAAGCTGTGCTTGTCCTGCTTATTCTTCGGTTTGGGATTAAATATATCTGAGAATGACTTATTCATTGATTCCTACAGTATAGACAAAATAG
>JAQVEM010000180.1 GCA_028697935.1 Actinomycetota bacterium | reverse complement strand
CGTCTGCTTTTATAACCAGTGGATATTTTTTTCTTTTCTTTATATAGTCTACTGCCTCTTCATAATCTGTTTTTTCAAAAATAATTCCAGGAGGTATTGGAATATTATTCCTCTGCATAAACTCTCTTGTAAAAACTTTACTACCTTCAATCGCAGCAGCCTTTTTATCCGGACCAAAAATCTTAAGATTCTCTTTATCAAAACAGTCAACTATTCCATCTACCAGCGGTGCTTCGGGACCTACTACTGTTAAGTCTATTCTTTTACTTTTTGCAAACTTTATAATTTCTCTAAAGTTATCTCTGGATATATTTATATCCACGCACTCTGCAATTTCTGATATTCCTGCGTTACCGGGTATTGCATATATTTCATCAACAACAGGGCTCTTTGAAATTTTCCATGCCAGACAGTGTTCTCTACCTCCACCTCCTATAATAAGTACTTTCAAATTACTCCCTTCGTAATAATTATCAGACATTTTTAGACTATTAATGTTGACCTTCTACCGTTATCAAATAATCTATTTTCCAGAACATCATCTTTTATAATTATTTTATTTCTTTCAGCACCAACACTAATCATTGAAACTGGAATTTTAATTGTATCTTCTATATACTTTACATAATCCTGAGCTTCATGTGGTAAATCCTCAAAATTTTTTACTCCGGTTATATCATCATCCCAGCATTTAAGTTCTTCATATACAGGGGTGCATTTATGCAGAATTGACTGATGTCCCGGCATATCGTTATAAATCTTACCCTTATATTTATAACCAGTGCAAACCTTAATTTTCTTGAGCCCGCTTAGCACATCCAGTTTTGTTAATGCAATAGTATCTAATGTATTTATTGTAATTGAATATTTTAATATAACCATGTCAAGCCATCCACATCTTCTTGGTCTTCCTGTAGTAGTACCATATTCGTTTCCTTTTTCTCTCAGATAATCCCCTATCCTACCAATTTCTTCTGTAGGAAAAGGACCGGAGCCTACTCTTGTGGTATACGCTTTAACTACTCCTATTATTTCATCAATTCGTGAAGGACCTATTCCTGCTCCTGTGCAGATTCCGCCAGCAGTTGTAGATGAAGAGGTTACGTAAGGATAAGTTCCGTGGTCTATATCCAGCATTGTTCCCTGTGCCCCCTCAAACAATACTTTTTTACCTTCTTCAAGCGCCCTGCTTATTAAAAATGTAGTATCTGTTATATATCTGTCAATTCTTTTTGCATATTTGCTATACTTCTCAAATATTTCATCAGGATCAAGTGGTTCAAGCCCGTAAATCTTTTCTATAATGGCATTATTTATTTTTAGTGACTCTTCCAGTTTGGTTTTAAATATCTTCATATCCTGCAAATCCTGTACCCTGATACCGGTTCTCAGGGCTTTTTCTGAATATGCAGGACCTATCCCTTTATGGGTAGTTCCTATTTTAGATTTACCCAGTCTGTGCTCAGCAGCCCTATCCATAACTATATGATAAGGCATAATCATGTGAGCATTGGAACTTATTTTTAAATTATTTGCACTTACTCCCTCGGCTTCCAGACTATCAAGTTCTTCAATAAGTACCTCTGGATTCAACACTACTCCGTTCCCTATAACACATATTACCCCGGGGTATAAAATTCCTGATGGTATTAGATGAAGCTTAAACTGCTTACCTTCTTTTACTACTGTATGACCTGCATTGTCTCCTCCCTGAAACCTTACTACCATATCTATACGACTTGAGAGTAAATCAACAATCCTGCCTTTCCCTTCATCACCCCATTGTGAGCCAATTACTGCCATACCCGGCATTTTACTCAACCTCGCTTTCTTTTTGATAAGACTCAATTAAATTTGAAAACAGTGCAATTTTCTTATTAAATTGAAGATTTAATTTCCCTGTAGGGCCATTTCTATGTTTAGCTATTATAATTTCAGCTTTAACAGAATTCCTTTCATCATCTTTTGTATAATAATCATCTCTGTATATAAATGTAACAAGATCAGCATCCTGCTCTATTGAACCTGACTCCCTTAAATCCGCAAGAATTGGCCTTTTATCTTCTCTTTTTTCAACCTCCCTTGAAAGCTGTGATACTGCTATCACAGGAATATTTAATTCCTTCGCAATACCCTTCAGATTCTGTGATATCTCTGTAATTTCCAGTACTTTATTCCCCTTATAATTAGTAGTTGATTGCATTAATTGCAGGTAATCAACAATTATAAGCTTTATGTTATTAGCGCTGGCCATCATACGTGCTCTCGCTCTCAGGTCCATAATTGTCAGGAATGGGGTATCATCGATAAATATTTTACAATCTGCCAGCTTTTCTACTGATCTTGCCAGTTGTATCCACTCGTCATCTTTTATTTTACCATCCCTTACCCTCTGGAGGTCTATTTTTGATTCTGCGCTGATCATTCGCAACGCTACCTGCTGTTTTGACATCTCCAGTGAAAAGATTGCAACCGGTAGCTTTTCTTTCATTGCAATATACTTTGCTATATTAAGCACAAAAGAAGTTTTCCCCATACCAGGCCTGGCTGCTATAACAATCAAATCAGAATTCTGAAAACCCGAGGTTAAATGATCATAGTCTATGTAACCGGACGGTATGCCGGAAATATCAGACCCGGCTTCGTGCATAATTTCCACCTGCTCATAAACTTCTGAAACTATATCCTTCATTATTGTAATACTACCACCCGAACTGCCACTGTTTAAATCTTTATATACTGAAAACACAAGCTGCTGCGCTTTATCAACAGCTGACTGCAGGTCATCGGGTATTTCATAGCCTATTGTTGCTATTTCAGTAGCAGCATAGATGAGTTTTCTTAATATAGAATTATTTCTTACAATCTTTGCATAATATAAAGCATTTGCAGCCAGAGGAATATTACTTATAAGAGAGTGGATAAAAGTTTTCCCTCCTACTTCATCAAGAAGCCCCTTTCTGTTAAGACAATCTGCAACTGTTATCGGATCTGCTGGCTCCCCTTTTATGTACAACTCTATTATTGCGCTAAAAACTTCCCTGTTAGATTTTCTGTAAAAATCTTCAGCACTAACAAGCTCAATAATTGTTGCGATAGCATCTCTTGAAATCAACATTGAGCCCAGCAGAGATTCCTCTGCTTCTATATTATA
>JAQVEM010000179.1 GCA_028697935.1 Actinomycetota bacterium | reverse complement strand
ATGATTGTTCCAATTAATTTATTCAAATGCAAAGATATTACTATAGATGGTATTACAATACTTGACCCGGCGGCATGGACTCTGAATACTTATTTATGTGAAAATGTCAGAATAAATAATGTTAAAATAATCTCAGCAAGGTCAAACAGTGATGGCATAACTACACAATCATGTAAAAACTTAACTGCTCAGAACTGTTTTGTAAGAAGCTGGGATGATAGTCTGGTAGTAAAAGGCTATGATGAAAATGTAAAAGGAATTACATTTGATAACATTATAGTATGGACAGACCTGGCTCAATCATGCGAAGTCGGGTATGAGACCAGAGCAGAAACGATTGAAGATATTTATTTTAAGAATATTACTGTTATCCATAATTTTCATAAACCCGTAATGAGTATTCATAATAGTGATAATGCGCTGATAAAAAATGTGCATTATGAAAATATAGTAGTTGAAGACGCACAGATGGGGCAGGGTGACGGGGCTAATTATCTAATAGATTTGTTCATAGGAGTCTCACAATGGAGTCAATCTTCTGAAAGAGGAAATATAAGAGATATCTATTTTGATAATATAAAAGTTCTGGGAGGCGAGTACTTCCCTGTATCGCGCATAAAGGGCTTTGATGAGAATCATACAATAGAGAATGTCAGTATAAGCAATTTAGAAATATTTGGTGATCCAATTACTAATGCAGAAGAAGGAAGATTTTCAATTGATGAACATACTGTAAAAAATGTTAAATTTAAATAGACGAATGGACAAATAAATGAATAAAGGAAGATGAATTATTATGAAATTTAAGGTACCAATTATATTATTATCTGTCGCTATATTAGCGGGATTAATTTTTGGAGCTGTTACCTGGTTAAATATGCCAGAGGCTGAAATTGTAAAGCCAGGCAGCGGTGTGGGGCAGGAGTCTTATATCTCTGCTGAAGGTGTACCGCAGGATACTTCCGGTAAGTCTAATGAAGTTGAAGAACCTGAAACTATAGAAGGAGAAAACCTGGCTTTACATAAGCCTGTGTCAGCTGATTCATATACCCAGGTATATTATGATATGAACGCAGTTGATGGCAATGTTGATACATACTGGGAGGGAGCATCAAACGCATATCCAAATACACTGATTGTTGACCTGGAAGAGGTAGTTAGTATAAAAGCCGTAAGGATAAAACTTAATCCCAGACCTGTATGGACTACAAGAGTACAAACATTTTCAATTTCAGGAAGCCTGGATGGAGAAGAATATACGACTATAGTTGATTCTACTGATTATACTTTTGACCCGATGAGATCAAATACGGTAACCATATATTTTGACCCTGTAAATGTAAGGTATGTGAAACTGGAGTTTACCGCAAATAGTGGTGCTCCAGGCGGTCAGATTGGCGAGCTTGAAATTTATTAGTCCCCCTTCCCCCTGATTATTAAAATAGATTTCATATGTAAACATATAAAGACGATAGAAATGATTTTAATTAATTAGAATCTAATCAAAAGTGTAATATGTCTTATATATCCTCACTCTAATTTAAATTGTTTTGACATCAGAAAAGGTTATGATAAAATTAAAATTCCGGCTCATGTAGTTTTATTATAAATATAATAAAAATTATATGGATTCAAACAATTCCGTAGTCTTAACCAGAAGAGTAACAATAACTTCATCCAACCCGATAACAAGAGAAGAATTCATTAAAAAAATAAAGGAAAGCGTAGAAGAAATTATTAATTTCCTTAAAAAAAATGAATGTACAAAATTAGGGCATATAGGACTGATTTCGACCACTGACGGGGAGGACTATCTGGAGCTCTGTGTTTCTGACATAAAACAAAAACCACAAATTAAAGGTGCGTTAAGAAAAAAATTTGAAAAAATAAAACTCACTTTTAATATAATTGAATTTGGGATCCCGAAAGAAGATATTGAAAAAAAGATTAATGAGGAATTAAAAAATATACAGGAATATTTTATAATCTAAAAAACTAATTAAAACCACTAATTATTTTTATTATATACATATACGTCTGGATTAAAATTAAAATCATTGTCTAAATATTGAAGATAAATGAATCTTGAAATGCTGCTATAGTCTATTTTTAATAAATCAGCAGGGTTGATATATTTGTTATCATAAATTACACCAAAGTGAAGATGGTAAGCTGGATTTGAAGGGTCATCAGATGCTCCGATAGAGGCAATAACCTCTCCCTGTCTTACGTATTTACCGGTTGTTACATATATCTGCATCAGGTTAAGATATGTGGTTCTGATTTTATCGTTATGTTTGATTACCAGAGTTCTTCCACCTATTGGAGAGAAACCAGTATAACTGACTATACCATTACCGGCTGCAATAACTTTCTGCCCGAAATTACCTCCTATATCTATTCCTGTATGTTTAAGAATTTTTTGTTCATCCGGAACAGGGTAACTCTGTCTGAAACCTGTTATAATTTCACCTTCAAGTGGCATTACAAAAGGGGATTTATAGCCAGAGGATTTATAATCAGAATAAATAAATGAAGGCAGGTTTATAAGTGTGAGCAAAAATAAAATTGTAAATATAGAGAATCGGAAGAATTTTACAAAACCGGTCTTAATGAAAGAGGTCTTATTATTTATATTTATGTTTCTGGTTTCAACATTACAGGTATTAAGTTTTAATTGTTTTTTTATAATTAGTTTTTTCATAGTTCTTTAACTGGAGGAAAATTTCTATTAAAAATTTTTAAGATAAGCAAGGGGTATTATAGTATAAATTATGTAATTATGCAAATATGTAATTATACAATAAGATAAATTTATAGAGAAAAATTATAATTACCATCTTACCACCATAATTAAGTTTTTCTTATACTGCTTATTGTTATTTAAAATTATACACCCGGGCATTTAAGATTCAGAACAAGGAATAACAGGGATTGTTTCTGGAGACTTTAGGAGATATTAATATGATATTAATATGGAATTAGTATGAAATGGACATTAATTTAATAACAAAATAAAAAGTGTTGTTATTGGATGAAAAACAGAAACTACAGAGTTATTAAGAATATAAGGATAATTGTAGATTGTTGCAATTATAAAATATTGTTTTATCAAATTTATGGTAAATATTGTAATTAATCTTAAAAAATAATATTATAAC
>JAQVEM010000178.1 GCA_028697935.1 Actinomycetota bacterium | reverse complement strand
TTGCTACAATTGCGTCGTATAAGCTATAACTGTAATGTGTCAGAGCTCCGGGATTTATTATTATAAAATCCACATTCCCGATGCACTCATGAATCTTATCTATAATTTCACCTTCATGATTTGATTGAAAATATGATAGTTTTACTTTATCCTCTGCAATTATATCCAGTTCTTTTTTTATTTCATCAAAGCCTCTTTCGCCATAAATATTTTCTTCTCTTGCACCAAGTAAATTTAAATTAGGCCCATTAATTATTATAACTTTTTTCATTTTACTCTGTTCAAATATTTTAGTATTTTCATAATAAATATAAAACTGGTTTTAAACAGCTTTAGTAAATTATTCAACAATATGCTTAATATATTACTTATATATTATTCTTACTTAATTATACATACTTTTTTTAATGTTATCAATAATCGTATCTTCGTCCAGATTGTAATAGAAAAGGGGTTTGTTCATTCCTTTAAGAAGGACAAATTTATTCTGTGTAGATTTAAATTTTTTATCATACTTAATAACATCTATTATTTTTCCTGCATCTATTTCAGGCATTTTGTATGGTAATCCGAGCATTTTATATAATTCAATGATCTTTTCTTTAAAATCTTCTTTTAAAAATCCGAGAGAAATTGATATATCAATAGCAATAATCATACCAATACTTACTGCTTTTCCATGACTTATTTCTTTTAAATTAAAGGCATTCTCAATACAGTGCCCGATTGTATGCCCGAAATTAAGTAAGTTCCTGTAACCAGTATCAAACTCATCCTTTCTGACTACTTTTGTTTTTATTTTACAGCACCTGTATATAATATCCTTAAAATCTTCTGCTTTGATCAGCTCTCCTGGTTTATTTTTACTGTCTCCTGTGGCATTTTTTAAGAGCTTATCCAGTATGCTTTTATCAAAAACTAATCCATACTTTACAATTTCACCAAGGCCATTAATTATCTGTTCATCATCAAGAGTATAATTAAATACCGGGTCAATAATTACCGCATCGGGTTGATAAAAACTCCCGATTATGTTTTTTACCTTCCTGTAATTTACTCCGACTTTTCCCCCTATACTGCTGTCAACCTGACTTATTATAGTAGTGGGACATTGAATAAATTTCATTCCCCTGTTAAAAGTAGAAGCAGCAAAACCCCCGAGGTCACCTATCACACCACCACCAAATGCTACAATTACATCGTTTCTATGTGCGTTAAAATCAATCAATCTACTATATATGTAATCTGTGCTTTCAAGATTTTTATATTCTTCTCCATCCTGAATTATTATTATTTCACTTAGTTTCAAACATTTTTCCAGTGCACTTTTAATTTTCTCCTCATATATTGAAAATACTTTATTATTTGTAATAAGTATTACCTTTTCTGAATCTCTGAATTCTTTATTTACGATCTGAGGAAAAAATGAATTAAAATCTACATTTATATACACAGGATATTTTTTTTGTTTTGTTCTTGCGGTTATAATTTTCATTATCTCTCGATTAGAATTTTTACTATTAATTAATTTACTAATTAATCAGACAGTTTTAGATGATAAAAATCTTTTTAGAATTTCATCTGAAGCTTTATCAGGACTGATGTCATCATTATTTATGACTAAATGTGCACTCTCTCGATACAGGCTATCTCTTTTAATTATCATTTCCTTTATGGTCTTTTCTCTGTTTTGAACTTCAATTAAAGGTCTATCAGTAACATCCTTAAGGCGTTTTATTGCAACTTCCGGAGAAATGCTCAAATATACTACAAAGCTATTTTCTCTTATTAATTTTACATTTTCTTTTCTTTCTATAACGCCGCCCCCACAGGCAAAAACACAATTCTTATTTTTGTATATTTTTTTAATAACTTCTGTCTCTAAATTCCTGAAATAATCCTCCCCGTATATCCTGAAGATATCGCTTATTTTTTTGCCATCTTTTAGTTCAATTACCCTATCAATATCAATAAAAAGAAAACCAAGTTTTTCTGCAAGAATCTTCCCGATAGTAGTTTTCCCGGAACCCATAAAGCCTATAAGAGATATATTTTTATAATCACTTAAATTAACATGCATTCACAAAAAATTTCAAATTTTTTTAAGGTATTCTCTATAGTTTTTATAATTCTCTAAAATCTCGTCTATATTGTCTTTACCAAATTTTTCCTGAATTGAATTCAAAATTTCTATAGAAAGCATTGCTTCACCAACCACCGATGCAGCAGGAACTGCACATACATCCGAGCGCTCTTTCAGACTTGTTTCACTTTTTTTTGTTTTTATATTTACTGTTCGCAAACCCCTTCCGGTTGTAGGTATTGGCTTCATACATGCTCCTGCTATCAGAGGCTCACCATTTGTTATTCCACCCTCAATACCGCCTGCCCTGTTAGTTTTTCTATAGAAACCAGTATCTTTTTTATAATATATTTCATCATGAAAATTTAGTCCTGTAACTCCGGGAGCTTCAAAACCATCCCCTATTTCAACAGCTTTTACAGCCGGAATGCTCATAAATGATTGTGCTATTCTTCCATCAATTCTTTTATCCCATTGTGAATATGAACCGAGACCGGGTGGTACACCTGTAGCAATGACTTTAAATTTACCTCCAAGGCTGTCACCATTTTCTATTGCCCTTTTTATTTCCTCTTTCATCTTCTGGCTTACTTCTCTATCCGGACATCTTACTTCAGATATTTCAATTTCCTCTAATACGTCTTTATTTATATTACTAACTTCAAGATCCCTGCCCAGTATAACTTTTCCAATCTGATTAACGTAGCTAATTATTTTTATATCAAGTAATTTTAAAATAATTTTTGCAAACCCTCCTGCTGCTACCCTTGCTGCAGTCTCCCTTGCACTGCTTCTTTCTATTACGTCTCTTATATCATCAAGCCTGTATTTTAAATAACCATTTAAATCAGCATGACCTGGCCTCGGATTTAATAATCTACCATTTTTTTCTTTTAAATCTTCCGGCGGTCTATCTTTTAAATTGTTACTGTAAGAAGCCATAGAAACTGGTGGTAATATTGCCATTATTTCCTTCCAGTTATCCCAATCTGCGTTCTTTATAATAAAGGAAACCGGCGAACCAGTGCTTCTGCCTTTTCTTACACCGGATATTATTTCGATAGTGTCCTTCTCAATAGACATTCTGTGGCCCCTTCCGAAA
>JAQVEM010000177.1 GCA_028697935.1 Actinomycetota bacterium | reverse complement strand
ACTGTCAACAAATACTTTGATAATATAATAGAGTTATCTTATCAAGAGTGGCTGAGGGACGGACCCTGTGAAGCCCGGCAACCTGTCATAGCAGAGACTATGATGCTGGTGCCAATTTCCGCGGAATGTTATTCAATTCCGAGAGATGAGAAAAATAATGAACCTCTTCGGACTTGAAGAGGTTTTTTGTTTTTAAAGATAAGAAAAGGAGAAAAAATATGAAAATAAATATTTCTCAATATGAAAAGAAGTGGGAAGATGTCTTACAGGTAGTAAAAAGAAAAACAAATCCTCAGATTTATTTTACCTGGTTTTTTGGGGTAAAGTATATTGATTTTAGAAACAATGAACTGTTATTAGAGGTGCCAAATATTTTTATCAAAATTTGGCTGAAAAAAAACTATTACAATCTAATTAAAAATATTGTTATAGAGCAATTTGAGTTAGAGGAAGATATTTTAATAAAATTCAATACAATGCCCGTTCCTGAACATAGTTTAGGTAAAGGAAAAAAAGAAAAGAAAAAGTATATATCTCCGAAAAAATACCAAGAGACTGGATTAAATCCTGAACATACCTTCGATAATTTTATTTTAGGAGATAATAATCGTTCTGCCTATGAGGCCAGTCTGGCAGTTGCCTTTTCACCAGGCAAATGTTATAACCCACTATTTATCCATGGAGGTGAATCCAGGGATAGAGAACATTTAATACATGCCATAGGAAATTATGTTTTTCTAAAAAATCCAAATGTTGATATTGCCTGTATCTCTGCAGAAAAATTTTACTACGAACTGATAAACTCAATTAGAAATGATAAGTATCAGATTTTTAAGGAAAAATACAGAAATCTTGATTTTCTGATATTAAGTGATATTCAGTTTCTGGCTTTTAAAGAAAAGGAACAGGAGGAATTTTTTCACACTTTTAATCCATTATACAAATCCGGAAAACAAATTATTATTACCTCAAGTTGTCATCCTGAAGATCTTATTTATTTTGAAACCCGTCTTATCTCCAGATTTAAAGAGGGATTAATAGTCAATATTCAGGAGCCAGATTTTGAAACCAGAGTTGCTATATTACAGAAGAAAGCAGAAGAAATCCAATTAAAACTTTCTTATGAGATTATTTATTATATTGCTTATATAATTCCTGCAAACACAGATATTAGCAAGATAGAAGAATTAATAACTAAATTAAAAACCTATATCAATTTAAATAATCAAAAAGAAGTTGATTTTGCAATGGTCAGGCAAATAGTAGAAGATATTAAACCTATTGAAGAAAAAAAGATATCCATTGAGATGATTCAAAAATATACAGCAGAATATTTTGGTCTTAAACCAGATGTTTTATTGTCCAGAAAAAGTGCTGGAAATATCGCCACAGCTCGTAATATTGCAATGTATTTAGCAAGAAGAATGACCAGGTATTCACTAACTGATATTGGAAAATCATTCGGAAGAAAGGACTCCAATATTGTGCTCCACTCATACGACAAGATTAAAGAACAGGCAGATAAAGAGAGAAAACTAAGGATTATCATAGGTACACTGATAATTAAGCTTAAATGTAGTTTAATACAATAACAAATATTTCAGAATAATTATGAATAGAGTGTGAATATTTTGAAAAATAAGTTAATAGTTTAAAGTACAATATTCACAATGATTTTGATAATATAATAGAGTTATCTTATCAAGAGTGGCTGAGGGACGGACCCTGTGAAGCCCGGCAACCTGTCATAGCAGAGACTATGATGCTGGTGCCAATTTCCGCGGAATGTTATTCAATTCCGAGAGATGAGAAAAATAATGAACCTCTTCGGACTTGAAGAGGTTTTTTGTTTTTAAAAAATAAAAAATGGAGGAAAAAATCATGGACAATTTATTAAAAAAGGGGAAAGATGAAAAACCGATTAGTTACAGCAGAGAAAAAGCTGCTCTAATCCGTGCAATTCTTGGGCTTGGTGACAAGATAGGGAAGCTGGATCCCTGGCTTCCCTTTCCGCAAAATTCTTGTTGTTTTCTTTTTGGGAAAGATAAACGTCCTATTTCCGTTGGAGTTCTTTTGTACTTATGGGAACATTCATCTTTGTTTACAGGGGAGTGTCCTTATTGTGGTGGCAAAACATATAGCTATGCTTTTGGAGGATTATTGAATATAGGAGATATTAGGGGATGCTGTATCAGTTGTGACAAAGGTGTTAGTAATCGCATTGGAGGATTGGGAGTACTTAGCCAAACTTTCAGACCAATTTTGCAAGATACACCCTACTATATTAATGGAATGATTTTTGGCGGAACATATGAAGGGAAGAGGTGGCCCTTAATAAGGGCATTAAGGAAATTGGGAATCAAAGATTTACCCGATTATAAATGGGCTATGCAAAGAGAACCTTCAGCGGCATCTTTTTCGGTTCAATGTGATGGAAAATATAAAAAAATGTCCCCGATGCCATTAGATACAGTGATTGATTAATGATTTTTAGATGTATAGATAGTGAATCTCTCTCTTATTTAGAGATTCACTATCCCGGAAATAAAAAGGAGAAAAAAGAATGCCAAAAAAAGGTTTTAAATATGAAAAGAAATGGGAAGATACTTTGCAGGTGATGCAGTATAAATTAAGCAGAAAAGAATTCTTATCATGGCTTCGGAACAGCAAAGAACTTAATTCAAAAAACAATGATATAAGTTTAGAAATGTCCTATCTATTCAGAACAAGGGGTTCGGATAAAAGCAATGATGAGAATGATTCTGGCTATACTTTGAATAGCGATTTAGCAGGGGAATATACGTCCTCCGGCCGAATTGTTTATTTAGCCTGTGAACTTGTTACCCAGTCTCCGGGCGAATTGGCAAATCTAAATCCGTTTTTTCTTTATGGTGGTGATAGTGAAGACAGGAAGCATTTAATTTATGCCATTATAAATCATCTGCTTCATAAAAATCCTGAATATAATATCGGGAATAAATTTCCAGAAGAATTTACAGATGATCTTATCTTAGCAATTCGTGAGGGCAATATCGGGTCTTTTCATAAAAAATATATAGGGTTTGATGTTTTAATAATAAATGAAATTCAGTTTCTTGGTGGGAAGGGATGCGCTATTGGAGAATTCGGAAACATCTTAGATACTTGCTACAAGGCAGATAAACAAATAATTCTTACTGCCGATCGAC
>JAQVEM010000176.1 GCA_028697935.1 Actinomycetota bacterium | reverse complement strand
ATAGAAAGCAGTTAAGTAAAAATAACAGGACAACAGGAAAATAATAGAAAATAAGATAACAGACAAAATAGTGATGGAAAAGGGAAAAACTAAAAACTATAAAAAAGAAATAACGGAAAATCGATAGAAAAAATGGAAGAAAAAACAGCAGAAAAAGAAACAGAAGAAAAAACAACAGAGAAAGAAAAGATATTAATATCCCATGCACCTCACATATGGCAGGGTACTTCTACCGGCAGGATAATGTATATTGTTGTAACTGCCCTTCTTTTTCCTACCGGGGCAGCTATATATTATTTTGGATATTATGCGATTTATTTAATACTTGTAAGCACTATAACAGCTGTTCTTACGGAGTTTGTTATAAAAAAACTCAGGAAGAAAAGATTTATCATGGATGGAAGTGCGGTAATTACAGGACTTCTCCTCGCACTTACACTTCCGCCAAGGTTTCCGTTATGGATGGCTGCTATAGGTTCATTTTTTGCCATTGCTGTTGTAAAAGAAGCTTTTGGAGGGCTGGGATATAATATTTTTAACCCTGCTCTTGCAGGGAGGGCATTTTTATCAGTATGTTTTCCTGCTGAGATGACATCCTGGGTTCTTCCACCTCATTTTAATTATGATGCGATAACAGGTGCAACGCCGCTTAGCGAGAACTTTATTTATCAGTCCGATAAAATTGCTCTATATAAAGACTTATTTTTTGGTAATAGAGGTGGCTCTCTAGGGGAAACATCAGTATTGTTAATACTGGTAGGAGCGCTTATTCTTATTTTATTTAGAATAATAGACTGGAGAATCCCTGTGATTTATATTGCCACTGTTGCACTTGGCTCTTTTATAGTTGGAAAAGATGTGTTGTATCAGATTATGGCAGGGGGGCTGATGCTCGGCGCATTCTTTATGGCAACTGATTATGTAACTTCACCTGTAACAAAAAACGGAAGGATTATATTTGGATTGGGACTTGGAATTCTGACAGTGCTTATGAGAAATTTTAGCAATATGCCTGAAGGAGTATGTTTTTCTATACTTATTATGAATGCATTTACTCCTCTTATAGATAGATATGTAAAGGTAAAACCATTTGGTTTTGTCAGAAAGAAGAAAAATGTTTAAAAAATTTTTATCAAATAAAGCATATCCGATTATATTTCTTACAATTATAGTGGCTATTTCTGTGGTTTTACTTATGGTAATCAATAATATAACCTCACCCGTAATTGAAGCAAGAAGGATGGAAGAAATTACAGGAAATCTTGAAAAAATCTTTCCAGGCATAGATAAGTATGAATTAAAAGATGAGATATATTTTATTTATGGGAAGGATGGAGAAAAATTAGGTTATGCTTTTACTGCGAGCGGCAGTGGATATGGAGGCGTTATTGATATTTTAGTAGGGTTAAACAGTAATTTTGAAATTGAAGGAATATCTATAATTTCACAGACTGAAACACCGGGAGTCGGCGCCAGGATAACAGAGAGTTCTTTTACTGACCAGTTTAAAGGGCTGACTATAAATGATATTGCCCTTAAGTCCGGGGGTGGTAAAATAGACGCAATAACCGGAGCTACTATAAGTTCAAATGCTGTCGTAAGTGCAATTCGTGATAGAATGAGCGAGGTGCTGGATACTTTAGAGAGCAGCAAATAAAATTGTATAAAGTAGTAAATAAAAGTTGCAGGGAGTAGCAAAGCAACAAATAAAATTATACAAATGAAAATTATAAATTGTAAAAATAATTAGAAAATAATAGATTATTAAGATGGCCGGTATTGGAATACTGGCAATGGTGGAATATCAGGAATATTAATATGAATGATTGCAAAAACATAGATAATTGTCCACAGGCGGAGGCCTGCAGTCCGGAGGAGCACAAACAGGATAAAAAAACAGGCGATAAGAAAAGTGGCAGTGGATTTATAAGGGAGCTTACAAAAGGCATTATTGTAGTAAATCCTGTGTTTATACTTATTCTGGGTCTGTGTCCGGTTCTTGCTATTACAACTAGCATTACTAATGCTCTCGGGATGAGTGCAGGTGTAATATTTGTTCTGCTCGGCTCAAATGTAATAATTTCAAGTATAAGAAAAGTAACACCTTCAATGGTAAGAATTCCTGTTTTTATAGTTGTAATAGCTACATTCGTTACTATCCTGAGTCTTGTTATAGAAGCATATGTCCCTGCATTACATAAATCACTCGGGATTTATCTACCTCTTATTGTAGTAAACTGCATAGTTCTCGGGAGAGCCGAAGCATTTGCTTCTAAAAATCCCGTATTACTTTCTGCTGCGGATGCAATAGGGGAAGGAATAGGGTTTTCAATTGCTCTTCTGGTTATCTCTCTGGTTAGAGAAATAATTGGCACTGGTAAACTTGAGATTTTTGGAAAGCAGTTGTTTGAAATACCAGGATTATCCGAACATCCCCTGATATTTTTTATTTCTCCGCCGGGAGCTTTTCTTGTTATAGGAGTTACAATGGCAATATTGAGACTGGCAGGTGTAATGAAATATGAATAACCTTTTTACAATATTCATAGGGATGGTTCTTATCAACAATATGATCCTGGCCAAGTTTCTTGGATTGTGCTCCTTTTTTGGAGTATCCAAAAAACTATCAGATGCTTTTAGTATGGGTATAGCTGTAACTCTTGTGCTATTAATTGCTTCTATTTCTACTTCATTAATTTTTAATTACATACTGGTGCCTTACGAGCTGGTATATATGAATATAGTAATATATATTCTTGTGATTGCATCTCTTGTACAGATAGTGGAAGTTATTATAAAGAGAACCAATATAGCACTGTATAATGCAATGGGTATATATTTACCCCTGATTACAACTAATTGTATTGTAATGGCTATAACATTGCTAAACTCGTCAGAGAATTATTCTGTTCTGGAAAGTGTTGTAAATGCTCTTGGAGCAGGAGTAGGTTATACTTTGGTTATTATTATTATGTCGGGTATAAGAGAAAAACTTGATCTTGCTGATACTCCAAAATCCATGAGAGGATTGCCGGTAGCTTTCCTGACCGCGGCGCTGCTGGCACTGGCATTTGTTGGTTTCAATGGGATGGTATAGATATAAAAATAATTTGTGAAAAATAATTTTTAAGTTTGTATAGTTATAATTTTTAATTTTTTATAAGTCTGGATTTAATTATGAGTACT
>JAQVEM010000022.1 GCA_028697935.1 Actinomycetota bacterium | reverse complement strand
CATTTTGTAATTGCGGAAGTAAGAGTTGTTTTACCATGGTCCACATGGCCTATGGTTCCTATGTTTATATGAGGCTTTGTTCTTTCAAATTTTTGCTTGGCCATAATATATCCTTTCTCTGGTTAAATTTAATTTCAAATATTTGTATGCATATTTAATAAATTATACAGCAATTCTACTCCCCCTGAACTTTTCTGCAATTTCATCAACAATCCTGGCAGGTGCAGGCTCATATTTTTTAAACTGCATTGTGAAAGTAGCACGCCCCTGTGTTTTTGATCGTAAATCCGTAGCATAACCAAACATTTCTGCAAGCGGGACATCTGCTTTTATGATCCTATTTTTATTCCTTAACGTTACTGATAATATTTTTCCTCTCCTTGAATTTAAATCACCTATAACTTCTCCCATATACTCATCTGGAGCAACCACTTCAACCTCCATTATGGGTTCCAGTAAAATAGGGAAACATTTTTTCATAGCTTCCCTGGCAGCTTTAGAAGCTGCAATCCTGAAAGCCATTTCAGAAGAGTCAACTTCATGATAGGAACCATCCAGAAGCGTAGCTTTGATATCAACAACCGGATAACCTGCTATTTCGCCACTCTGTAATGCATCTCTTATTCCCATTTCAATTGGCTTAATATAATCTTTAGGTATAATCCCGCCTTTTGTTTTGTCCTCAAATTCAAATCCTTTGCCATATTTATTAGGTTCAAAATGAATTATTACATGTCCATACTGGCCTTTCCCACCGCTCTGTCTGATATATTTACCCTCAACACTGGCATCTCCTGTTATTGTCTCTCTATAGGATACCTGGGGTCTTCCAACATTTGCTTTCACACCAAACTCACGCACCAGTCTATCCACTATGATTTCGAGGTGCAACTCGCCCATCCCGGAAATTATTGTCTGCCCGGTTTCACTATCAGTCTCAACTCTAAAGGTGGGATCCTCTTCGGCTAATTTTGATAGTGCGTTGGCCAATTTTTCCTGATCAATTTTTGTCTTCGGCTCAATAGCAATTGATAGCACTGGTTCGGGAAAACTAATTGATTCATATATAATAGGTTTACTAACATCACATATAGTATCACCTGTTTTTACTTTTTTTAAACCAACTACTGCTACTATTTCTCCGCAGTGAGCTTCTTTTATTTCTTTCCTGCTATTAGCATGCATCTCCATCAACTTGCTTATTCTACTCTTTTCACCACTATTAGCATTCAGTACCTGGCTTCCGCTTTTTAAGGTTCCGGAATAAATCCGCAGGTAATTTAATTTTCCTACAAACGGATCTGTAGCTACTTTAAATATCAGTCCTGAAAAAGATTCGCTGTCACTTACTTCTCTTGTAACTTTTTTTCCATTAACTGGATTAATTCCTTCTGGCGGAAGAACATCTACAGGAGACGGAAGATATTCTATAACCCCGTCTAATAAAGGCTGGACACCTTTATTCTTAAAAGATGCTCCACATAGCACCGGGACACCTTTAACATTAATAGTTATTTCTCTGATAGCTTTCTTTAATTCATCTTCACTTATTTCAATATTTTCAATATATTTATTTAAAATGTAATCATTATAATTAGCAATATTTTCGATAAGTTCCTGTCTGTATTTTTCTGCAACAGATTTTAGTTCCCCTGGTATATCTTCATACTCAAATCTGATGCCCATTTCATCTTTATATATAATTGCTTTCATACTTACAAGATCAATTATTCCGATAAAATTTTCCTCTTTGCCTACTGGAATCTGTACCGGAAGGGGATTGGCCCCAAGCCTTGTTTTAATCATATCCAGTACATAAAAGAAATCTGCCCCACTACGGTCCATTTTATTAACAAATGCAATTCTGGGAACATTATATTTATCCGCCTGTCTCCATACAGTTTCAGACTGGGGTTCAACACCTCCAACAGCACAGAAAATCGCAATCATTCCATCCAGTACACGGAGTGATCTTTCAACTTCCACCGTAAAATCAACATGGCCCGGTGTATCAATTATATTTATTTTATGATCTTTCCAGAAACATGTTGTTGCAGCAGAAGTAATAGTAATCCCTCTCTCCTGCTCCTGTACCATCCAGTCCATAACCGCAGCCCCATCATGAACTTCTCCTATTTTATAAGTTTTACCTGTATAGTACAGGATACGCTCTGTGGTTGTTGTTTTGCCTGCATCAATGTGAGCAGTTATACCTATATTTCTTATATTTTTTAATGAAACATGACTTTCCATTAATAAATCACCTTATCTACATATATTTGCTACCATCTATAATGTGCAAATGCCCTATTTGCCTCCGCCATTTTGTGCAAATCTTCCTTCTTTTTAATGCTACTTCCTGTATTACTTGCACCATCAAGAATCTCTGCAGCTAGTCTTTCTGCCATAGTTTTTTCTTTTCTTTTACTGGCAAAATCTATCAGCCACCTGATAGCCAGCGTGTTTGCTCTTTCTACAGACACTTCAACAGGCACCTGATAAGTTGCTCCACCCACTCTTCTGGGTTTTATTTCCAGAACAGGTCTTACATTATCAAGACATTTTTCCAGTATTACCAGCGGATTCTCTTTTGTTTTTTCTTCAAGAATCTTTAAACTACTGTAAACTATACTTTCAGCAACGCTTTTTTTACCGTCTTCTAAAACTTTGTTAATCAGCTGAGAAACGACTTTGTTTTTATAAACGGGATCTACACTTATTGTTCTTTTTTGTGGTACCCCTTTTCTTGACATTCTCTTATAGCTCCTCTTATAGTCTTATAGCTTCTTATATAATCCTTATATAATTACTTTGGCTTTTTTGCTCCATATCTGGAACGGGAAGATTTTCTATCTTCAACCCCGGCTGTGTCTAACGTACCCCGGATAATCTTATATCTAACTCCGGGTAAATCTTTAACTCTACCACCCCTTACAAGAACAATAGAGTGTTCCTGTAGATTATGGCCAATTCCCGGAATGTATGCTGTCACTTCAGCTCCATTTGTCAGCCTTACCCTTGCAACTTTACGCAGTGCTGAATTTGGTTTTTTAGGGGTTGTAGTATACACTCTAAGACATACACCCCTTCTTATAGGATTCCCCTGTAGTGCGGGGGCCTTCCTCTTTCTTTTTATTCCTTTTCTTCCCTTTTTAACCAGTTGATTTATTGTAGGCATTAAAATTTTCCCCTACGTTAATTTAATAATAATATATATCTTAACAAATGATTAATTATAGCCTTTTTGAAGACACGAGAGAAGAGATTATCATCTAAAAAATAAAATGTCAATATAGAAAAATGACTACTTTTTAAAGTTTTTAACCCGCAATTCTAAATATTTATCTCTATCCTATCTGTGTCATCTCCTTCTTGCTCTTGAAGGATCTCTATTTCATCTTTATTACTCTCCTTATAACCCGGATATTGTAATTCATAGTTTCTTAAGCTTCCCATGCCCGTTCCTGCAGGTATGGCTTTGCCAATTATGACATTCTCTTTTAAACCGTTTAAATGGTCTACTTTATTTTCAATAGCTGCATCCGTTAAAACTCTGGTTGTTTCCTGAAATGATGCAGCTGAAAGAAAACTATCAGTCAAAAGCGAAGCTTTTGTTATACCCATAAGGTTTTGAACAGCTGTAGCCGGCTTTTTCATACTGGATATCAATCTATTATTTTCCTTTTTATAATAAAGCCTGTCAACTAACTGGCCGGGTAGAAAATCGCTGTCTCCAGGGTCAATTATTGTAACTTTTTTAAGCATCTGCCTCACTATTACTTCTATATGTTTATCATTAATCTCAACGCCCTGAGCTTTATACACATTTTGTACTTCTTTTACCAGATACTGTTCACACTCTTTAATTCCACTAATTCTCAAAATATCATGGGGATCTTTGGGCCCTTCTGTCAGCTGACTTCCTGCAGAAACAAAATCACCATTTTTAACATTCAATTTCGCTCTTGCTGGAACCTGGTAAATCTTTTCCTGTTTTCCATCTTTGCTTCTTATTATGATCATCCTGAATCTGGAATCTATGTCTTCAATTTCAACTATTCCAGATATTTCTGCTATAAATGAATGATCTTTTGGTTTTCTTGCCTCAAATAGTTCTACAACTCTCGGTAGACCACTTGTAATATCCATCCCTTCAAAAGTTTTTTCGTGTTTATGAACATGAGCTTTTCTTTTAGCAGTAAGAACCAGTCTGGCAAAAGTTTCCCCTGCCTCGACGTTTATTTTTTTATTTATCTGCAGTACTTCACCTTTAGGAATAATTACATCAACAATATCTCCTTCTTCTGCCTGAACCTGAAATATAAGTTTATGAGGAATATGTTCTATATTAACTTCAATAACTTCATCTGTATCTTCTTCAGTAAAATCAGTTTTTTTGAGATTTAATTCAGACAATAATTCTTTTCTAAATACGAGTTTTCCTTTGACAGGTGATTTTATAGACCTCTGAATTACAGTACTTGCTACTCCACCTGTATGAAAAGTACGCATGGTTAACTGGGTGCCTGGTTCTCCAATAGACTGTGCAGCTATTATTCCCACAGCTTCTCCTATCTCAACTATTTTACCCATAGCAAGATCTCTACCATAACATTTCTGGCATACTCCAGATTCTGCTTCACATGTCAGTACCGAACGGACTTTTATACTTTCAATATTTGCAAGTATAAATTTTTGAAGATGTCTATCAGTAATTTCTTCACCACTTTTTATTATCTCTTTTCCATTGTTTGGATTATTTATATCATCCAGACATATTCTTCCTATTAAATTAGTATTTGGCTCCCCCTCAAGTGTTAGAACATATAAATTTATGCCATCTTCTGTTTTGCAGTCATCAATTCTCACCATATTATCCTGTGCAACATCAACAAGCCTTCTAGTTAGATATCCTGAATCTGCTGTCCTCAGAGCTGTATCAGCAAGTCCCTGCCTTGCACCATGTGTGGATATAAAATATTCAAGTACCGTCAATCCTTCCTTGAAGTTTGATTTTATAGGGCTGTCTATTATATCTCCCCTCGCATTTGCCACAAGTCCACGCATACCTGCTAACTGGCGAAGTTGCTTTATATTTCCCCTTGCACCTGATGTAGCCATCATATAAACAGGATTAAATTTGTCAAAATTCTTCTCCATAGCGCTTGCTACACTTTCACCTGCTGCGGACCAGGCCTGGATCACCCTCTCACGTCTTTCAAGCTCTGTTATCAGTCCCTGTTTGTAATAATCTTCTATTTTTTCTATTTTCTTCTCAGTATTCGCTATAATTTTAGCTTTTTCCGGTGGAACATCTATATCATCTATTCCTATAGTCAGACTGGAACGGGTTGAATATTTAAAACCTATTTGTTTAATAGCATCGAGCATCTCTATTACAGCACTCTGTGGAAACCTTCCTATACATTCAGCTACAATTGAGATTAATTCCTTTTTTGATACTTCTTTATTAACAAATTTATAGCCTTCAGGAAGTGTCTGATTGAATATTATCCTTCCTACCGTGGTTTTTAATATTCTATCTTCAATTTTAACTTTAATTGGAGTATGCAGAGTTATCAGACCGTATTCATATGCAAGAACAGCATCCTGTACGTCTCTATAGAGTTTCTCTTTGCCATCAGATTTTTCTCTTTCTGAAGTTAAATAGTAAACACCCAGAATCATATCCTGAGAAGGGACAACAATAGGTTCGCCACTGGATGGTGATAGTATGTTATTTACAGATAACATAAGGATTATTGCTTCTGCTTTTGCCTCATTTGACAGCGGTATATGAACAGCCATCTGATCACCGTCAAAATCTGCATTAAAAGGAGGGCAGACCATCGGGTGTATCTGTATGGCTTTACCTTCAACCAGCACAGGTATAAAAGCCTGTATGCCAAGACGATGTAGCGTTGGTGCTCTGTTAAGCAGAACAGGATGACTTTTAATTACTCCTTCCAGTATATCCCAGACCTCGGTGTTTTCCCGCTCAACCATAGTTTTTGCACTTTTAATATTCTGTGCAAGTCCTTCATCAACTAATTTCTTCATAACAAATGGCTTGAATAATTCCAGAGCCATCTTTTTTGGAAGCCCGCATTGATAAAGGTTAAGACCAGGATTAACAACAATAACAGACCTTCCAGAATAGTCTACTCTCTTGCCAAGAAGGTTTTGTCTGAATCTCCCCTGCTTTCCTTTAAGCATATCACTTAAAGATTTGAGGGGCCTGTTTCCCACACCAACTACCGGTCTTCCCCTTCTTCCATTATCAAATAAAGCATCAACGGCTTCCTGCAGCATCCTTTTTTCATTATTAATAATAATTTCAGGAGCGTCCAGTTCAAGTAACTTTTTTAACCTGTTGTTTCTATTTATAACTCTTCTGTATAGATCATTTAAATCTGAGGTGGCAAATCTTCCACCATCAAGTTGAACCATGGGCCTTAAGTCAGGTGGTATCACAGGAAGTACATCAAGAATCATATATTCCGGTTTATTATCTGAATTTAAAAATGAAGATAATAATTTTAATCTCTTTATGCTCCTGCTTCTTTTTTGCCCTTTGGACTTCTTTATTGTTTCTTTTAACTCCTTTACTTCTTTTTCACAGTCAATATTTTTCAATAACTCCTTTATTGCTTCTGCACCCATTCCACCCTTAAAATACTGACCATAAATTTCCCTCATTTTCTTAAATAAAGCTTCATCTGGAACCAGCATTTTTTCTTTTAGACTAAATAAAAAAGAACCTGCTTCTTTTATAAGTTTAATTTCTTCTTTATGTATTTCATTTTCTTCTTCAATTAGCATCTCTGTTTCTTTTATAATCTTCGTTTTTTGCTCTTCAAATTCTATTTCAGTAATTTTCTCATTTTTTATGCTACTGTTCTTACTATCTTCAAAATCCTCATCTGTCTCCTCGATTTCTTCATCCGATTCAATTAAATCATCTTCTTCTTCAAGCTCATAATTTTCAATTAAATAATCATCCTTATTTGATTCTATTTCTTTTAATCTATTCTCATGCAGCTCTTTTGCCTTTTCAATAGCTTTCTGTGAGAGCTTTTCAATTTCTTCTCTTTCTGAATCTATCATCTCTTTATTAACGCTGGTTATAATATAGGAATCAAAATAAAGAACTTTTTCGAGGTCTTTTGGATTTATATCCAGAATATATCCCATTCTACTGGGAACGCCTTTAAAAAACCATATATGTGACACAGGGGATGCAAGCTCGATATGACCCATCCTTTCTCTTCTTACACTGGACCTTGTTACTTCAACACCACATCTTTCACATATTATCCCCTTAAATCTTACTCTCTTATATTTTCCGCAGTAACACTCCCAGTCTTTGGTTGGACCAAAGATTCTCTCACAAAACAATCCATCTTTTTCTGGTTTCAGTGTTCTGTAATTAATAGTTTCAGGTTTTTTTACCTCTCCGTTTGACCATGATCTTATTTTTTCCGGTGAGGCAAGACCGATTTTTAATGCGTCAAAATCATTTACATCTATACTTACAACCATTTATAAAATACCTCCAAATTAATTAAATTAGCATAAGCCAGCATCAGACATCTTTATTTTTTAATTTTGTCTTTTTTCTTTCTGGAAGCCTCTGATTTTATTTCCGCTTTTAGTTTTGTTTCAATATCCTCTTGCTTCTTACTTTTTAATATTGTTTCATTATCTTCTTCAGATTCTGTTTCTAATCCCATTGCTTCCTTTACTTCCTCTTTCTCAAAATTTTCATCTCTGTGTAAATCAATTCCCAGCTCTTCTACTGTTTTCATAATCTCATCTTCCGAATGCTCTACATCTATTTCTTTTCCTTCTTCAGATAAAACTTCTACATTAAGAGCGAGGCTCTGCATTTCTTTTATAAGAACTTTAAATGACTCCGGTATACCTGGTTTCTCTATATTTTCACCTTTTACAATTGATTCATATGTTTTCACACGTCCTGTTACATCATCCGACTTAATAGTTAGCATTTCCTGTAATGCATAGGCTGCACCATAGGCTTCCAGAGCCCATACCTCCATTTCGCCAAACCTCTGACCACCAAATTGTGCTTTACCACCAAGTGGCTGCTGGGTAACCAGAGAATAAGGCCCTGTGGACCTGGCGTGAATTTTATCGTCAACCAGATGCAGGAGTTTCATTACATATATATAACCTATAGTAATATTATCTGACAATTTCTCTCCACTACGACCATCATATAGTGTTGTTTTCCCATTACCTGGTAATCCTGCAGATTTTAATAATTCCACAATTTCTGTTTCGTTTACTCCTTCAAAAATTGGATTTGAAACATAAATATGTTCGTTTCCACCGGTATCTATATTATTCCATCCTTTATATGCAGCCCAGCCAAGATGGGTTTCCAGTATCTGTCCTACGTTCATTCTGGAGGGAACCCCCAGGGGGTTAAATATTATATCTATGGGCTCGCCATCTACGGTATACGGCATATCTTCTTCTGGAAGAATCACTGAGATGACACCTTTATTACCATGCCTTCCGGCAAGCTTATCTCCAATTGAAACTTTTCTTTTCTCAGCAATATATACTCTTACCAGCTCATTTACTCCTGGTGGGAGATCGTGCCCCTTCTTTCTTGAAAAAACCTGTACATCAATTACTTTTCCACCTTCTCCGTGAGGTACTTTAAGTGAACTTTCTCTTACTTCACGGGCTTTTTCACCAAAAATCGCCCTCAATAATTTTTCTTCAGCTGTTAGCTCGGTTTCACCTTTTGGAGTTATTTTACCAACCAGAATGTCGCCGGGTTTTACCTCTGCTCCAATCCTGATAATACCCCGTTCATCGAGATTCTTTAATGCCTCTTCACCTATGCTCGGGATATCTCTTGTTATCTCCTCTGCTCCTAACTTTGTGGTTCTTGCTTCTACTTCCTGTTTTGAAATATGGATTGAAGACAGGATATCTTCTTTTACCAGTCTTTCTGAAATAATAATTGCATCTTCATAGTTATATCCTTCCCAGGACATAAATGCTACTCTCAAGTTTCTTCCCAGTGCAATTTCTCCCGCACATGTTGCAGCCCCATCAGCAATTACCTGACCTGCTTTAACCTTTTCACCTTCTTTAACAATTGGTTTTTGATTTATGCACGTTCCCTGATTTGATCTCTTAAACTTATATAAATAGTGAGTATATTTTTTTTCTTTTTCATAATTTATTGTTATACGATCTGCAAATACTTCTTCAACTACGCCGTCATCTATAGCCATGATTAATGCTCCACTATCTTTTGCTATCTTTTCTTCCATTCCAGTACCAACAAGTGGTGGTTCGGGATTAATTAAAGGTACAGCCTGGCGCTGCATATTAGAACCCATCAGCGCCCTGTTTGCATCATCGTGTTCAAGAAAAGGTATAAGTACTGCAGCAGCACTAAAAATCTGCATCGGGGACACGTCAATATAATCCACTATTTCCGGTTCAACTGTAATTATATCGTCGCCCAAACGCGCCATTACTTTTTCTTCTATTAATCGATTGTCTTTATCAACTTTTGCAGTCGCCTCGGCAATAATATAATTTTCTTCATTGTCCGCAGATAAATATTCAATCTTATTTGTTAATTTCCCGTTTGTCACCTTTCTATAAGGAGTTTCTATAAATCCATATTCATTCAAAATGGCAAAAGTGGCCAGTGACCCGATAAGTCCGATATTAGGACCTTCCGGTGTTTCTATCGGGCACATTCTTCCATAATGTGAAGGGTGAACATCCCTGACCTCAAAACCTGCTCTTTCTCTGCTTAAACCACCCGGACCAAGAGCACTCAATCTTCTTTTATGAGTAATCTCAGCAAGAGGATTTGTCTGGTCAAGGAATTGTGAAAGCTGCCCGCTGCCAAAGAATTCTTTCAGACTCGCAACAAGAGGCCTGATATTAATCAGAGATTTCGGAGTTATAGTGTCAACATCCTGTGTAGTCATTCTTTCTCTTACAACTCTTTCCATTCTTGAAAGGCCAATCCTTACCTGATTCTGTATAAGTTCGCCAACATTTTTGACCCTTCTATTACCGAAATGATCAATATCATCTACTTCACCAACACCACCCATTAGCTGTATCAGGTATTTGACTATCAGGTATATATCTTTACAATTAAGAATATATTTTTCATCCGGGTCTATGCCCATTTTCTGGTTAATCGCTTTAAGTCTTTCAAGAATATCTTTATCTGTTTCATCTGTTAATTTCTGGTCTATCTTATATCTTCCTACTTTTCCAAAGTCATAACGCTTTGGGTTAAAAAATAAGGAATTTATAAGATTTTTAGAACTTTCTACTGTAGGAGGTTCACCGGGTCTTAGTTTCTTATAGATTTCAATTAATGCTTCCTGCTCGGTTCTTGTTAAATCTTTTTCAAGAGTATTTTTAATACAATTTTTTTTGTCATATGGGTTAAAAATAGCCAGTAAATCTTCATTATTACCAAAGCCCACAGCTTTAAGAAAAATTGTAAGCAAAAACTTTCTTTTTCTATCAATTCTTACATAAGCGACGTTCTTTTTATCAGTTTCAATTTCTATCCACGACCCCCGTGTAGGAATTACTTTACAGAGGTATATAAATGTTTCAGATTTTTTATCAATTTCAGTATCAAAGTACACTCCAGGGGAACGGACCAGCTGTGAAACCACCACTCTTTCTGTCCCGTTTATTATAAAAGTTCCCTTCTCAGTCATCATCGGGAAATCTCCCATGAAGACTTCCTGCTCCTTTATTTCACCTGTCTCCTTATTAATAAATCTTGAAATTACTTTTAGCGGTGCTGTATAAGACATATCCTGCATTTTGCATTCATCCGGGGTTGCATTAAAATCACCAAAACTATAGGTCAAAAAATCAAGCGACATATTACCTGTAAAATCTTCAATAGGTGAAATGTCCTCAAAAATTTCCATAAGACCTTCTTCAAGAAACCACTGAAAAGATTTTCTCTGTATATCTAAAAGGTGAGGCATATTCATAAAATCAGGTGCTTTACCTAAATTATATCTCTGGATTTTTTTTATCTCTTGCATTAATTATTCTCCTATTTTATATTTAAAAATTGGCAAAACAATAAAAAGGCTATAATAGTTTATAAAATAAATCTGGCCACATGAAAAAATTAAATAAAATCAGTACAGACAAATTTCTGAGAAAAACTGGCAAACCTATAGTTTATCAAAAAATAGATAATAGTCAACTATTTTACTTCAATTAATTTAATTGTTTTCTAGCATTTTACTGAGATACCTGTAATTTACTCAGCCAGCTTATTTAAGCTTTTGTATTTGTATATGACAGAATAAAAACTTATATGGTGTTTACACCCCATATAAGTTTTTTATTTTCGATTTTAGTGTTTTATCAGGTTTTTTCTTTCCCGGATCTTTAAATCTTTTTAGTTTACAAGAAGCTTTTTAACCAGCTTATTTTATCTCAACCTCAGCACCAGCTTCTTCAAGCTGTTTCTTTATATTCTCAGCTTCCTCTTTCGAAACTTTCTCTTTAATTATGCCAGGTGCTTTATCAACCAGTTCTTTAGCTTCTTTTAGGCCCAGAGTTGTGACCGATCTTACTACTTTTATAACCTGGATTTTCTTTTCACCTGCAGATTTTAAATAAACATCAAATTCTGTCTTTTCTTCAGCAGGTTCGCCAGCCTGACCCTGAGCTGCCGCTCCAGCATTAGGAGCTGCAACCTGAACTGCCTGAGCGCTAACTCCAAATTTTTCCTCAAGCTCTTTAACCAGTTCAGAAAGTTCCAGTACGGTCATTTTTTCAATAGCACTTAACACTTCTGCTATAGTATTACTTTTAGCAGACGCCTTTTCTTTTTTCTTCTCTGTGTCCTTCTTTTCTTCGCTCATTTCCTTTTCTTCCTTTACTTTTTCCTCTTCTTTCGCTTCTTTTTCAAGCTTTTCTTCTGTTTTATCATCTGTTTTTTTTGACTCTGCCATTATTCCTCCTGACTAAATTTATATCTTTTTTTCTTTAATTGCATTCAGAACAAACACAAGGTTTCTGGTCGGTGCACTTAAAACATTTACCAGTTTAATTATTGGTGCCTTAATTAATACTGCAAGATTTGTCAGCAGAACCTCTTCTGGAGGAAGGCTTGCAAATCTGTTAACTTCTTCCGCTGTTAAAAGCCTGTCTTCAAATATACCTGCCTTTACTTTTAAAGCCTCCATTTCTTTTGAAAGTTCCTTTACTATCCTGGCAGTAGAAATTATATCGCTGTTACTTATAACAATACTGGTGGGTCCTTTTAAAACATCACTCAGGTCCAGATCTTCAAAAACTTCCTTAGCTGCTATAAAAGCAAGAGTATTTTTTATTATTTTAAGATACGAATCAGATTCTACCAGCCTATCTCTTATAACTACAGCTTCTTTAGCTTTAAGCCCGCTGTGATCAGTAAAAATAAGACCACGGCTTTTTTTAAATACTTCCCTCAGCTCTTCTACTTTATTTATTTTTTCTTCTCTGGCCATAACGACCTCCAAATTACTTTTTCTAAAAATATAAAAATAAATCGACCCCCATTATCTAAAGGCCGATTTAATCTTCTTTTTAAATCAACCTCGGTAGGAAATTAAGTTATTTACCTGATAACACCTACTGTCGCGGGCTGGTTTTATAATATATAATCCTTTTATTCTTCTATATCATATTCTGTTATATCACTGTTATTAATTATGCTTAATTATGCTGCTTCTGTTATATCAGTAATTTTATTTGGGTCAATCTTTATTGAAGGACCCATGGTTGAAGAAATATAGATACTTTTTATATACTTACCTTTAGCTGTCGCAGGTCTTGATTTAATAATCGCATCAATTAGAGTCAAATAATTTTCTAATAGCTCCTTCAATCCAAAGGATACTTTCCCAATAGTACAATGTATTGTACCATTTCTGTCAGTCCTGAATTCTAATTTTCCTTTTTTTGAGTCTTCAATTGCTTTTTTTAACTCAAAAGTAACTGTTCCAGACTTTGGATTTGGCATTAATTTTCTTGGACCCAGAATTTTAGCAATCTTACCTACATGCTTCATCATATCAGGAGTTGCAATACAAACCCCGAAATCAAGCCAGCCATTACTAATTTTTTCAACAAGTTCCTCGCCACCAACATAATCAGCCCCGGCATCTCTGGCTTCAACTGCTTTTTCACCCTGTGCAAAGACAAGAATTTTTTTAACTTTTCCAGTTCCATGTGGTAAAACTACTGTTCCTCGTACAACCTGATCCGCTTTTCTGGGGTCAACTCCTAAATTCACACTAATATCTATAGATTCATCAAAATTAGCAAAATGATTTTCCTTTATCCACTTTATCGCTTCTGCGGGACTTAACATCTTACTTTTATCGAGATTTTCTATTGTTGATAAATATTTTTTCCCTCTTTTCAAAATCTACCATTCCTTTAAATTATAAATAAGTTTCCAATGGGCTATTTTTTGAACAATTTTCCTGGTCGTCTTTCATGTAAACTTTCATTGCTTTGTTTAAGAATTCAGAGTCTTGCATCAGTTTAATATTAAATTAAGCTATGAGCTTATTTTTACACCCATACTTCTGGCAGTCCCTTCTATAATTTTAACCGCCTTATCCAGACTTCTTGCATTTAAATCTTTCATTTTAATCCTTGCAATTTCCTCTGCCTGTTGCCTTGAAAGCTCTCCTACTTTCACACGGTTAGGTTCACTTGAACCCTTCTCTAAATTCAAAGCTTTTTTAATAAGAACAACAGCAGGTGGCGTTTTAGTAATAAAACTAAAACTCCTATCCTTGTATACAGTCAACACAACCGGGATAATCATTCCCTGCTCTTTTGAAGTTCTTTCATTGAAAGCTTTACAAAACTCCATAATATTAACTCCATGCTGCCCAAGAGCCGGACCAACTGGAGGAGCAGGATTTGCCTGACCAGCAGGAATTTGTAATTTAACCTGTGCTATAACTTCCTTAGCCATTATA
>JAQVEM010000175.1 GCA_028697935.1 Actinomycetota bacterium | reverse complement strand
GTGAAAATGGTGCTTATAGGAAATATAAATACCAGAATAGTATCTTTTCTTAATAAACATGGGAGCATAGCCGTTGGAATATCTGGAAATGATGGTTGCTTTATAGAATGCAGCAAAAGAAAATATAAAAAAAATGGAAAAGAGATAGATCTTGGTTTTGTTGGAGAGATTGAAAATATTAATTCTGTATTTTTAAATAATATCCTGGAGAATAGTTACATACCGGTTATTGCTACACTTGGAGCAGACAATAAAGGAAATATATATAATATAAATGCAGATACATGTGCCGCAAGAATTGCGATTTCACTCAGTGCAAAAAAAATGATTCTTCTCACCGATGTTGATGGGATAATGATTGAAAATGAAAAAGGCAGTAAGGAATTGGTTTCAAAATTAACAGCAGCGGAATGCTTAAAACTAATAGATTCAGGAAAAATAAGTTCAGGAATGATTCCAAAAGTTATGGCCTGCATTGATGCATTAAAAAATGGAGCTGAAAGGACTCATATATTAAATGGAGTAAAAAAGCATTCAATACTTGTAGAAATATTTACAGATAAAGGGATTGGAACAATGATAATAGATAGTGAGGTTGAATAAATATGAATGATGACATCTTAAAAAATAGTTCTTTATATGAGACCGGTAATAAATACCTTATGCATACCTACAAAAGGTTACCGGTGATATTCACCAGGGCAAGAATGCAATATCTATGGGATATTGAAGGCAATAAATATCTTGATTTTATAGCCGGCTACGGATGCCTCAATGTAGGGCACAGTAATAAATATGTGGTCAGTGCTCTAAAAGAACAGATTGCTAAAATCATACAACCTTCAAATATTTATTACAATATACCCCAGATTATGCTGGCAAAAAAACTATGTGAAATTTCTGGATTTGGAGAAAAAGTTTTTTTTGCTAATAGTGGAACTGAATCAATTGAAGGTGCAATAAAACTTGCAAGAAAATATTCAACAGATAATTATGGTCCTTCACGATACGAGATAATAACTTTTAAAAAAGCTTTTCACGGAAGGACGCTGGGAGCCCTGGCGGCTACTGCTCAGATTGAAAAACAAAAATTGTTTGAACCGTTGCTTGCAGGTTTTAAATATGCCGATCTTAATAATATAGAATCTGTAAAAGCTCTTCTGAATGAAAATACATGTGCCATTATGCTGGAACCGGTTCAGGGTGAGGGTGGTATTTATCCTGCAGATAAGGAATTCATTAAATACTTAAGGGATATATGCAACGAGAAAAACATACTGCTTATTCTGGATGAAATACAAACAGGATTCGGCAGAACCGGAAGCATGTTTGCATATGAGAATTTTGAAATCAAACCGGATATTCTGGTAGTTGCAAAAAGTCTTGGTGGCGGGATGCCCATAGGAGCGATAATTTCTACTGAAGAGATAGCTAAAAGTTTTGGTCCCGGAACACATGGCTCAACGTTTGGCGGGAATGCTGCATCGTGCGCGGCAGGGCTTTCGGTAATAGATTATATTATTAATAACAACCTTGCTGAAAAATCTAAAAGGCTGGGGAAATATTTAATGGAAGAATTATTAAAAATTAAAAATAAGTACGCAGTAGTAAAAGAAATTAGAGGTATGGGGCTTATGATAGGGATGGAGTTTAATGAACCGGTTGCAGAAAAAATAGTAACAGACGCCCTTGGTGATAAACTGGTGCTTAACAGAGTATCTGATAGTATTCTGAGATTTCTTCCACCACTTATTATAACAAAAGAAAATATAGATACCCTTACAGGGTGGCTTGATGCTGAGATTAAGGAGTTATAAATGAAAAAAGATTTTTTAACTTTGAAAGATTATTCCGCAGATGAAATTGAGTATATACTTAATCTTTCATTGGAAATCAAAAAGAATAAAGATAAATATTGTAATGTCTTAAAAGGGAAAAATATTGCTATATTATTTGATAAACATTCTACAAGGACCAGGTTATCCTTTGAAGTAGGTATAAATCAGCTGGGTGGTAATGCGATAGTCCTGGATGCGAAAAGCCTGCAGCTGGGCAGAGGAGAGTCGTACGTTGATACAGCAAAGGTTTTTTCACTATATATTGATGGAGTGATAATAAGGACCTTTAGCCAGGAAACTTTAGAAATATTTGCAAAATATGGGAGTATACCGGTAATAAACGGTCTCACCGATAAATACCATCCATGCCAGGTACTGGCAGATATACTTACCTTAAAAGAACTTGGTATGTTAAATAAAAAAGTTAAATTCGTTTACATTGGCGATAGCAATAATGTAGCAAACAGCCTTATTATTGGATTTTCTAAACTTGGAATTGATATAACCATATGCTGTCCTGAAAAATATTCTCCGGCAAAAGAAATTCTTGAATATGCTGAAAGCCAGAAGAATGGCAGCAGAGTATATATAGTAAATAATCCTGTAGATGCAGTAAAGGATGCTGATGTGATTTATACTGATGTCTGGTTTAGTATGGGGCAGGAAATGGACGATAGCAAACTGGCGGAACTTAAAAAATATCAGGTTAACTCTGAACTATTAAAAGGTGCAAAGAAAGAAGTAAAAATAATGCACTGCCTGCCCGCACATCCTGGGCAGGAAATTACATCTGAAGTTTTATATGGTAAAAATTCAATTGTCCTTAAACAGGCCGAAAATCGCCTCCATGCGCAGAAAGGTTTACTTGTCTATATATGGAAAGTTATACAGGGAAATAAAGAATAAAATAAAATTTTGTGTTACATATTAAGTTATATAATTTAATTTAATTAATTTTTTTAAAGGAGACAGAGCAGAGTAATGCCAGGTAAGAAAAAACCAAAAATAGGAAGGTCTGAAAGGCTCGGTGCTATAAAAGAAATAATAAATACAAAAAAGATCTCATCACAGGAAGAACTATTAAATGAACTAATAAAGAAGGGATATAATGTAACACAATCAACAGTTTCAAGGGATCTTAATTATCTTGGTGTCGTAAGGGTAAGAAATTACCTGCAAAAAGAATATTATGCAATTAAAAGTACAGCATTTGAGGGGAATATTATAGATCCTGAAAAATTTAAAACAAAATTGAGAGAAAGTGTTGTGTCTTTAAAAAAAGCTGAAAATATAATTGTTGTAAAAACATTTCCAGGGGAAGCCCAGGGAACAGCAGCAGTAATTGATGGTATGAATTTTGTTGAAATTCTTGGCACCGTTGCAGGAGATGATACCATAATCTGTGTA
>JAQVEM010000021.1 GCA_028697935.1 Actinomycetota bacterium | reverse complement strand
TTTTGACTGCCAGGCTTTTGTCTGCATACCCGCACTGTTATCTACATACCTATCTATATTTCTACACATGCTACATCATACCTTCACTTCATATTTATTGTAATATTATATCATCCCTATTCCCATTATTAGCCAGAGCAAAGTTTACATAGCACAATTTGCTAATATTGTAGATTATAAAGTAATTTCAACATTTTATAAATCTTTCAAATTAATATGATATAATTAGTATTAATTTTTTAAATGGAGGATTTGTTATGGATGTAAAACTTCTTATAACCTACGATCCAGCCCATCTTGAAAGTAGCAGAGAAAAAGTTGAGAACCTTTTTAAAGAAATAAACGTAAAACCAGAGTTTTTAAAATCAAAATACAGCGGTATTTTTCTTATCAATGTTCCTGAGCCAAAAGAAACAGTAAAAAAACTAAAAAAATTATTAAAAAAAGATAAAGATTTATTCGGAAGAACTCATCGTTATATCCCGATAGACAAATGGGTAAAATCCACAATACCTGATATGCAGAAAGCAATAAAAGCGCTTGTACCTGAAATTAAGAAAGATGAAAAGTGGATGATGGACCTGGAAAAAAGATATTATGATAAACTTGATTTTAAAGAACTTATCATGAAACTTACCGATGTGGTGGATCGTGAAAAAATTGACCTGAAAAAACCCGAGAAGATAATAAAAGTTGAAATCGTTGGAAACAATGCAGGTATTTCAGTCTTTACACCGGATGAGATACTCGTAGTACCCTGACTATTAATTGAATATTAATTCTTCTTTTTAAAATATTTAAAAAATTTATCCTGATATTGTTCGAATAATCCCCATCTATCCAGTTCCTGTTTTAAATCTGCTGCTCCAATTTCACCTTTTTCAAACAATTTAAATAAAATTTCTATTTCATTTCTGGCTACAAGAGGGTTACCCAACCAGTCTCTTGTAATTACAGGTAAGCCGGTGCCACTAACCCTGACCATATTGCTTCTGAGCAGGTCGGGAAGCTGGGAATAGTGGGCACTCTTATTCACAATTTCCTGTATAAACTTTGAAAGTGACACATCCCAGAATTCATCAATTCCTTTAATAACTGCACTGTAAGGATCTTTTCTCCTATCAATATCATTTGAAATATTTTTTGCTACTGTACTCAACGAATTAGATACTATGCTCATTTTTTCAGAATCTTTACTGAGCCTGAGGCTATACAAAACCATTGCCAGATCAGCATTTTCTTCGGACAGCATTTCAAATGCTTTCCTTGCTTCTCCACTAAAACCTTCTACCCTCAACATATACGAAGGAGTTATAACTTTTGGTTTCTGCCAGGTTATCCTGCCTTCCCTTTTAATAGTCTCACTTTCAGAGTTTCTACCTTCAAATTCCAGATACATTGGTACTGCAAGTAGATAATAATGAATAGTAGTAGAGTCAAATGAAGCCAGGAGTTTTTCTGGAGGTTTTATAATCTCTGTATTTTCTATTACCTGTTTAATTTTTTCTTCTATGTTCATAATAAATAACTCCCTTAATCACCCTGAATTCGTCCATGGATTGCTATCTCAATTTCAAAATCTCTCTTTTACTATCTTCATCATGCATATTTATTGTAAGTCCGGGCAGGTTAAATATCAACTATAGTTTATAGATTAAAGACAATTTTTTAAATTCAGCTCAGCCAGGCTTGTTTATGACTTATTTTAATAAATTCCATATACATATATTCACTGCAGCTGCAGATTTTTATACTCTATGCGGGTATTTTTTTATCTCTTAGTTCGTTTCCTATTACTATTCCTGTTTTATACGCTGCCTGTATGCCTCAATATAACGACGTGCATACTTATCACGCCCGAGTACAAGGTCTGCGGCAAGAATAGTTGGCCTTATTTTAGCCACATCTACAATCAGACATGTAGCACCAACAGAAACAGCTATAGCTGCAAATGCATTATTAAGCAATTCCCGATCTGGTAATCCAAAAGATATATTACTGGCACCCAGTGTTATATTCACGCCTAATTCAGCTTTAATTGTCCGGATAGCTTCTATGACCGCTGTCCCTGAATCAGGTTCAGCTCCTACTGAAAAAGCCAGACAATCAATTATCAGGTCCTCACGTGGAATACCTTCCATTTCAGCTCGTTCTACTATTTTATGAGCTATCCGGACTCTTTTTGCAGTATCCTTCGGGATACCATCGTCATCCTGTACCAATCCGATTACAGCAGCACCATAACTTTTAACCAGAGGCAAAACTCTCCTTAATGAATGCTCTTCGCCTGTAACAGAATTAACCAGCGGTTTACCTCTATAGACTTTTAACGCTACTTCCAGAGCATCGGGATTAGAACTATCGATACACAATGGAATATCTACAGTTTCCATTACTGCCTGTACCACCTTCGGAAGCATAGTTACCTCATCAATGCCAAACATACCCACATTAACATCAATAATATCAGCGCCAGCTTGAGTTTGAGCAAGTGCTTCTTCCCGGGCAACATCAATGTTTCCGTCCTTAAGAGCTTCAGCTAACTTCTTCTTGCCTGTTGGATTAATACGCTCGCCAATAAGAACTGTATGCTGGTTATCGCTAATTATCACTTCCTTGCTGGAGCTTGAAACTCTGGTTTCCATAAGTCAATTTCCTTCCTCTTATTTATTTGTAATTCGATATGGTCCAAGGTAGTTTGCCTGAACAAAGACTTTATTAAATTCAGGAGAGCTGGCAAGTTCAATATATCTAACTATAGAGGCAATAGCCTGTGCCTTAGCTCTTGATTTAATGGAAATAAGGGCCAGCCTGGCTCCCATACCTGCAGCATTACCTACCTGCCTGAAACGGTTTAGAGGTAGTGATGGAAGCATACCAATTGCTACAGCACTGTCTATATTAATATAAGAACCAAATGCACCGGCAATTATAACCTTCCTGATATCATTTTCAGAACAGAGATTTGTATTCAGAAGTATCTGAATACCTGTACGAATTGCGGCTTTGGCCAGTTGCAACTCTCTTATATCATGCTGGGTAATTGTGATAGCAGGCCCGCCATTTCTCTCTTCTTCACTGACCAGCACAAATTCGCGCTGCCCTTCACATATACGAACGCGAGGGTGACCATCTATAATCCTTCCACTATCATCAACAATATTTGCCTGATAGAGCTGCGCCAGAGCATCAAGAATACCGGAGCCACAAATACCAGCCGGCGGATCCCCGTTGATAGTCTGATACTGAACTTTATCACCGGTTATGCGCAACCGTTCAATAGCTCCTGCAGCTGCTCTCATACCATGCTTGATGTGACCTCCCTCAAAAGCAGGTCCGGATGCACAGGAAGTGGTAGCTATTTTTCCTTTGTGTATTAAAGAGACTTCGGTATTAGTTCCAATATCCAGAGCTATCGTTGTTTCTTTTGCCTTCCATACATCCGTTGCCAGTAACATAGAAACATGGTCTGAACCAACGAAACCCGCAATATTAGGCATAAGGTACACATATGCACCGGGTGCAATATTTAAATCTAAATCTCTAGCCCTTACCTCCAGTGCCAGACTGACAGCAGGCACAAAGGGAGAAAAAGCAAGCTGTTTTACCGGCAGACGGAGGAAGAGATGATGCATGGCAGTGTTGCCAACAACCACTGCCTCTAAAATTTTTTCAGGCTCTGCACCAGCTATAGCACACAACCCGGTCCCCAGTTTATTAATTGCATCAATAACCAGTCTCTGAATAACTACTGCCACCTCAGGCGACTTTATCACTTTATTAATGCGGCTAATAATGTCTTCACCATAGCTTATCTGCGGATTCATTACTCCTCTGGCAGCCAGAGTCTGTCCGCTGTTCATATCAATCAGGTATCCTGCAATCTTTGTAGTACCCAGGTCTATGGCCAGGCCAAGCCGGCGGCTTTTTTGAGAGAGAATAGTTATCACCTCTTTGTTACGTACTATAGCCTGGCTTTTCCAATCCCATGACCTGAGCTTACCGGGGATATCTCGAAGAGTATCTATATCAACACTGATGCATTGTAACCTGTGCTGATTATTTAGTGCTTGAATCAGACGGTCAGCGTCAGCTACTGGAGTTCCCAGCGAGGGAGGGGTTATCTCCACCTGGTAGCCTTTAAATGACGGCTCAGGGTTAACTTCTTTCTCCAGCCCCTCCACCTGAATCCTTTGCAAAGTAGTCATTGAATCAGCAGGCACATTTACTGTACAATCGCTGACGGGATAGGTCTGACAGGCAAGTCGCCACCCTTCCTTCAGTTCCTTTGAAGTAAATACTCTATCTTCTACAGAAGTCGGTCTGGAGACCGTACCACTTAAAATCTGAATTCTGCACGCATAACATGTTCCCGTTCCTCCACATATACTGTTGATACCAACACCATACCACCTTGCACACTCCAGAAGAGATTCATTGCTTTTACACTTTCCTCTTAGACCTAATGGCTCAAAATTAATGATGAATTCACTCATTTTTATCCCTGCTCTGTTACTTTATAATGACAGGTTTTACTTAGCTTGCAGCGGGCACAGATTTCAGCCTGTGTCCATCTTTTCATCTCTGGACCGATGCCTGCAATCATAGAAACAGATTTGCGGGGAACCATTAATCCTGAAGATGTCAGTTTTACCCCGATTTCATCTGAATTTACCAGTTTTAGCAAATTCCACTGCTCGGTCAGGGGGAAACCGTGCATACCGGGGTTAACCGGACTGCTTATTTCATAGCCACGGGATGAAGACTCCCTGGCAAGATACTTTAGAACATCTATGACCATTTTATCCACAGCAGCACTGCCTATACCATCCAGAAGCACAGCCCGTAATGGTTCATTTCGATTAGTATAGTCTGTTACCTGTTCTTCCAGTCCGGGTCCAATAGTGCAGAGAGCAACAACAAGCTCTTTAGCTTCGGGGAATGTTGCCGGTAGCAATGGGCCATGTATCACTTTATTGCCCTTCAGTAATATCTGACTATCATTCATACTTCTTACAGTATAGTATTCATAAGCTGCCACCGGCTCCAGCATACAACTATTCTTAATATCGGTCAGTAATTCCTGAATTAAAACTTTTATTTCCGGCCTGACTTTAACCACTTCACCAAGTCCCTGCCGGCGTAACACGTCTCTGATATTCAAGTTCAGAGAAATATCACGAATTATGGGCATATTACAACCTCTCTCTGATTCTGTCATCTGATCTTACTCTAACCTTATATTATTCTGTGCAACTGCCAGAAAGCTATATTAAGAAATTATTTATATATGCCATATTCTCTGGTGAAATCAACCATTACTCTTAGGTTCTCTGGTTTTGCTTCGTCAAAAAATGCGCCATTGCACACAATATAGCCTCCATCTTTACCAACTGTATCAATAAGATTCTTTATATAATCCTTCACTTGCTCAGGCGTACCAAGTTTTAACAAATCAGAGGGAACATTTCCAGCCAGACATGCTACAGTACCAAGTGTCTCTTTAGCTTTTAGCATATCGCTCTGATCTATCATCCAGAGCGTCTTGCCTCCAGGTATGTCCCTTAAAACCTCCAGACGAGAGTTCCAATACCCCTCAGCAGCAGGAAATGGTATAACTCCTTCATTAATCAAACCTATCATAACTTCTCTAAATGTAGGCCAGTAAAATTTTTTAAACTGCTCATCAGACATAAATCCATCAGCACCTTTATGCAGGGGCATGAATATTAAAGGATGTCTGTTCATCCGGGCAGCATTGACACCCATCTTAATCATTATTGGAGTTAGCCTGTCCATAGCTTCCAGCAATTTGTCTGGCTGACGATACATATCAAGCATTATTCCCCTGGTTCCCCTCAAAGTATCACCAAGGACATCAAAAGGTGCTTTGGTAAATCCACCAAATGTACCGGGAAATCCTAAAGCCATTGTTTCATTCCCCAGAGCACTTACGGCTCCTATCCACTTTAAAGCTTCACTCCCTGCTTCCATAAGTGCCTTAAAAGTAGCCTGAACAGGTGGTAGACCAAATGGTATAAAGTTAGTAGCAACTCCAAATATTTCAAGTATTCCAGTAGCAGCAGGTAGCATCTTCAGGCCTTCCAGAGCACCAAATACACGTGGAAGGTAGGTAGTTATAAAAAAGTTCGACGGGTCCTCGATCAGAGCATCATATTCATCAGCCATCATATACTCACCCTCATTGCATTGATAAGGACTATCAGGGGAAACACCATGACCGGGCCATGAATACAACTTATAGTCAAGAATCTCAAAAGCCCGTCCCGGTCCCGGCCCTATACTGCCAATATTTGTGTCCGGTTGAAAGTCGAGTAAGAATTTTCTAAATGCCATGTTGAGTTTATCATAATCGTACATGGCCTCCTGAGGGGTTATTCCAGCATAGTAACAGGGGAAAAAACTGGGTGATATAATTACCGGTACCCTGGCCGGTAATTTTTTCATCTGGATAGCATCTTTTATTATAGTTACCCTCTCAATGTAATCCTTCTGGGTCCCGGGGCTCTGAAACTTGAGGTCATTTCCTTCAGGGTCTCTGGGTGAAAGCCACTGGTTAAACATCTCTTCCTGTTTTTCCTCTGGTGACATATCTACCCATTGTTTTTCCATTTTTATTCTCCTTTCTACAATTTCATGGCTAAGATTTTTTTAATTAATACCAGTCCATTTCTTAGCCAGAGTAACACCGGCCATGGCATCTCTGCCATAGGCATCTGCACCGGTGTATTTTCTTATCTCCTCGCTTATCTGTCCGCCACCAATCATTACCTTTACTCTGTCTCGCAGGCCAGCATCTTCAATTGCCTTTATGGTTTGTTTCATAGAATCAAAGGCAAGCGTAAGAAAGCCACTTAATCCAACAATTGAAGCACCGCTTTCTTTTATCTTTTCCACAAACTTCTGCTCGGGAACATCTACACCAAGGTCAATAACTTCAAAGCCGTTCACATCAAGCATAAAGGCAACTATGTTTTTACCAATATCGTGTATATCGCCTTTAACTGTACCAAAAACAATTTTACCTGATTTCCTGGTCTCTTCTTCCCGTGTTAATTTCGGTTTTACTAACTCTGTTATCAACTTCATAATTTCTCCAGAATACACCAGATCAGGTATAAAATACTCATTACTGGCAAAACGTTCGCCAACAATTTCCAGACCTTTTCTGGCATCTTCCATAATCCTGAGCGGATCTTCACCGGCATTTAGCCTATCTTTTACAATTTTAAGAGCTTCTTGTTCATTCAAATCAGCTATCATACTAACTAGATCTTTATTCATGCTTTATACCTCCCTTCTTAATTACATTTTATTTTATAACCTGTGAGTGCTAATTAACATTGTATTGATTCTATAATTTGTGAGTACTAATCTTCTATTAGTATGTTGATCCTATAGTTCTTGAACTTTAATCTTTCATTATCATAATACACAGAGAATGTTAAAAAAGCAATTGATTGCGCTGGCTGAGCGTGTAAATTCCAGAGCCTGTATAATATTTTAAATATCCCGTTATAATACTTGTCTAATTACAAAATTTGTTTAAAATAAGTAGAAATAAGTAAAATATTGTAAATTAAAATCTAGGAAAGAGGTCATTATGAATAAACCCCAGTATGCTTTTTTTGAAGGGAAAATAGTTCCAATTGAGGAAGCCAGAGTAGATGTCAGAACAAATGCACTGCAATATGGTACAGGAATCTTTGAAGGAATCAGATGCTATTGGAATGAAAAAACAAAAACTGGTTATGTTTTCAGAATGGAGGACCATTATAAAAGATTTATCGCAAATTCCAGAATTATGATGATAAAGATAAAATATTCTCTGGATGAGCTCTGTAACATAACACTGGAATTGTTAAAAAAAGAAAAGTATACCGAAGATTGCTATATAAGACCATTTGCATACAACAGTAATCTTGATATAGGACCCAAATTAATCGGTGATGACCAGGAGTTATCAATATATATCATACCACTTGGAAAGTATATTGAAATAGATAAACCAGTCAGTGTTTGCATTTCCTCATGGGATCGTATTCCGGATAATTCAATACCACCACGGGCAAAAATAACAGGTTCATATGTAAATGCCGCTTTGCAAAAATCAGATGCTCTTTTAAACGGATATGATGAAGCACTTACACTGACAACTGATGGAAGGCACGTAAGCGAAGGAAGCGCTATGAATTTTTTCATGGTTAAAAATGGTATTTTAATTACCCCGCCCTCTACAGATGATATACTTGAAGGGATAACGAGAGACACAGTAATAAAAATTGCAAAGGAAATTGAGGATATAGAAACCATAGAGAGGTCTATTGATAGAACAGAATTATATACTGCTGATGAACTATTTTTTACAGGAACAGGAGCTCAGGTTTCTCCCATAGGTTTTGTAGATAAACGGACAATAGGAACTGGTGAAATTGGCCCTATTACAAAAAGGCTGCAGGAACTTTATTTTAAAGTAGTAAAAAACGAAATACCTCAGTACTCTAAATGGTGTACCGAAGTATAGGCTGTATTATATATAAATAAATGTTACGCTTATAATCTTTTAAACATACTGACAGCAGCAGTAAGAACACACAGGGAGCGTAATTGGTTAAATGTAATGGTATCCATACATTAGCTTTGGCACTCAACACAAGCTTAAAGCACAGGCCTGATATAAAGTTCATCAAAGTTTGATACAGTCCTTTATAAATAAGAAAGACTCAATGATATACTTTACTTATATGCTGGTATACTGCAGCTTATTTTAATCACAGATACTCTGGCAAAATCCAGAATAAGAGCAGCGCCTTTTACAACTATCAGTGAAATTAGCGTTAAAGTTATTATTTAAAATATTATTTATAACAGAAGTGATATCCTGTTTTAATTCTTCTATTTCGCCATCTCTAAAATTGATTGATTTTTCAACACCATCTTTAAGATATAAAAGAAAACCTGTTATATCTCTGACAGGTTTTTTGTAAATCCATGATAATGCAGCAATATAAGACTGCAGCTGGAAAAAATACAAATTATAAAGATTATTATTTGTAATATTTCCATTTTTGTTATCCCTATTTCTACTTAAATTACTGTTTGCATTATTTTGACTACCAAAATCAGTACTTACACTGCTATTCTTGTTAGTCTGATTGTTTCCACATCTACTTATATTGCTACTCGAATTAGTCCGACTATTTATATCACCAGTAACATTTGATTGATTACAGCTTAATGCACATTCACCCTGAAAATAATCTGAAAGTTTATAATCAATAACTCTGATTTCGCCATTCTTTTTTATATCGACTCTATCAAACTTACCCACAACAAAGAAATTTTTTACTTTCCAGTAAAAAAGCTGTTCAAGCATCAGCGATTCTACTTCAGAAAAATCCCAGCATTTACTTTTAAGAAAATTTTCAATACATTTTCGTGTATCATCATCTTCGAACTGACTGATAATCATATCTTCTGTAATTTTATTATTAGCTTTACCCTGTTCAATAATGCCCGTGTTACTACTTTGCCTGTTGCTATTAAAACCGGCCAGAGTGATATTTTCTATATATTTATGGAGTTTTTCACCCCATTCCAGCTCTTCGCTTGATTTCTCCGGTATTAAATAAACATATTTCCATTTATACAATAAAGGGCATTTTTTGTAATCAAGGATCTGTGTTAAAGGAAAAAAATTCTCATCTTTTTTTATATGCAGATAACTATCCCCCGCAATCAGACTCGCAGCCATATTTACCCTTCTTATAATTTCGCTTTCTTCATCCCCTGAACTATTTTCACCTTCTTTATTAATTTTCCCTTCTTTCTGATCTAAACTAATCTTCCTCAGAATATCGGAAGCCAGTTTTTTTTGTAAATCACTCAACTTTTTTTCAGTAAATAATAAATTATTCCTTTTATTTTCTTTGATTTTCATATTTTTTCTCTTCTCATCATCATTTGCAGTAAGCCCTGCAAAATTAAAAACTTCCATATAATCATAATAGTTGTTATAGAGTTTTTTATCATAATTATTCCTTATAAATTCCAGGCCTTCTCTATTTACTATTCTTAACCTTCCATCATTATCTTTATTAACAATATCATCAAAAAAAGGTACTATCTCTTTTGGCCTGGCACTCTCATTACTGCAAGCTTCATCATCTTCAAATTCACTATATGAAAGGACCAGCATTCTTTTTGCCCTGCTACATGCCACATAAAATATCCTTCTTTCTTCTTCAAATTTTATATTATCCAGGGCTTTTTTAAATTCAACCTCACTTTTATAATTTTTTATTTCCTTCCACAGGCTATTATCCTTTCTTAACCCGGCAGGTATCATATAATCTTTACTCCGGTTCCTCCCCATGTAATCGCTCTTCCATAACGCAGGCAAAAAAACAACTTCAAACTCGAGCCCTTTCGCCGCATGAATGCTCATTATTTTTACTGAATTCTCACCTGAAAACTCTATTGTTTCCGGATTATCATAATCAGTTTTTGCTACATCTCTTAGATAGGTTATAAAACTGGATAGATTTCTTCTTGAGTAACTCTGCTGAAAATCAGAGGAAACTTTTATAAGACTTTCAATATTTTTAATTTTCCTCCTGGCAGTCGGTCCAAATTTTGACCTTAATTCACTCATCATTCCGGAATCTTCAACAATCAGACTGACAAGCTCTTTTAGCTCCAGCTCGCCAGAATTTTTAATATATAATCCCAGGCTGGTAAGAAAGTCTTTTAACCTTTTTTTTGTTTCTTCACTTATGTGAGGGTTTTTTGCAGAATCCAGTATTCCATTTATTAAACTTACTTTTTCTTCAGGGTTTTCCGGTTTTCTTTTAATAAAATATATATCCCTATCACATATTTTATATTTATCTGATTTAAGAATATAGGAAAGAGATATCTCATCATTTATATCTTCTATTATTTTAAGCCAGGAAACGATAAATAAAATTTCAGGCTCAAAGAAAAAATTTTTTCCCCCTATAAGCTCATATTTTATTCCGTTTGCGTCAAGTGCTTTAATAATCTTTTCAAATCTTTTCCTGCGGGCAAGTATTGCAATTTCTTTTAAACTGACGCCTTCTGAAGCAAGGTGTTTTATCATCTCTGCAATTTCAAATGCTTCTTCCGTATGAGTTTTTTTAGAATAAAATATCACTTCTGACTCTTTTTTGATGCTTTCGGGTTTTAACTCCTTTGTAAATCTTTTCTTATTTGCAGAAATAATATTGTTTATTGTATTTATAATATTACTTCCTGACCTGAAATTTGTCGTAAGGTAAAAATCATAAACAGGATGGTCTTTAAATTTATCAAACTTATGAAAATCCAGAATATTTTCCACACAGGCACCTCTAAAAGAGTAAATTCCCTGGTCATCATCTCCAACTACTACAAGCCTGTTATAATCCGGTTCATACAGCAATGAAAGAAGATACGCCTGGGCAACATTTGTATCCTGAAACTCATCAACAAATATATACTTATACCTTCTACTATATCTGGCCCTTATTGATTTTCTCTCCTTTAGAAGAAAATAAGGCAGAAACACCTGATCAGAATAATCTATACAATTACTTTTCATCTTTCTGTTTTCATATTCCTGATAAATAAAAAAGAGCTCCCTTTGAATATTTATTGATTCTTCTTCCTTTCTCCTTAAAGCTTTACTCTTATAAGAGGAAAGAATTTCCGTATAATTATCAAGATACTCTCTGAACTCACTAACGGATATCAGATTGTTTTTTAAATTCTCTATATAGTTGAGCAAATTCTGGACAAATTCGCCCTCCTTCTTTTTTGCTTTTATATACTCAAAGTTTAGTTCATCAAATATTTCATATATTATCTGCCACGACTGACTGCTATTTATAATATTAAAGTCTTTGCCCAGGCCAAATTCAAAATTATTCTCTGATATAATATCATTCCCAAATGAGTTAAAGGTGAATATATCAATGCTTTCGGAATCAATACCTGTTTTTATATTTTTTCCAACCCTTGCCCTCATATTCTCAGCAGCATTCCTGGTAAAAGTAAGAACCAGTATATTGTCCGGGGAGCAAATTTCTTCATTTAAAATTTTTATGATACTGCTGGTTATAGTATGTGTTTTACCAGAGCCAGCACATGCAATTATTCTTTTTACACCGACAGAACTATTAATTATATTAAGTTGCTCCTGTGTTTCAATAATCTCTTTTTTCATATTTTTTACTCACAATATATTTAATTTCTCTGGAGCTTGACTGGCTTTTTATCTCCAGGTTTATTTAATTTCTCTATCTCCCGGACTTCTTTAATTCCTTCATCCATAGTATCTGGGACATAAAATTTTAAATCCACAATTTACGCAGGAGTTATAATTTCTGGGTTTAGCTTTAAACTCTTCCTTTTTTATACCAGATATACTTTCACCTAACCTGTGGCTGATTTCATCTCTGTTGTAGTACTCTTCAGGAACTATGTATACTGGTTTTTTCAAGTTTCCGAGACAGATATATTTCATTTTTACATTCATAGATTTAAAATCTTCCAAATCCTCACTGACATCAACAGCCATTCTGTATGTTTTCAACTGTAATTCTTCTTTTAGCTCACTATCACTGTATGAAGACGATCCGGATTTATAATCAACAATCTCTATATCTCTATCATCTATAATATTAATCTGGTCTATTCTTCCAGTTATATTTTCATTTCTTATATTAAATGAAAATTCCTTTTCAGTAATAGAATTTTGAGGGTCAGACGGCATTAAATTTTCAAAGAAATTTTTGAACTGTATCAGCGCATTTTCTTTGAAATCTTTTTTTAAAAATTTTAAATTAAAATCAGATTCTTCAAATATAGCTTCTATTATTTTTTCAAGCCTTTCCCAGCTGTAATCATTACCACCATTAAAAAATATTCTGATTATATTATGATAAATTTTCCCAATAATAAGATTGATATCTTCTTCTTCTTTTAAGCTAAAATAGTATCTAACTTTATATTTTAATGGGCAGTCCGTAAAAGTATCAATGCTGCTGAAAGAAAATGACTGCCCTGAAAATTCAAACGGGTTTTTATCGTTCCGGGTAGGCGTTATAAGGTCCCACCAGGTATGTGGGTTGTAGAAGTGCTTTAAAAAAATAATATAATTCCTGTAACTTCTATAATTAATTTTAAGATCATTTTGCATTCTTAAAATAGCAACAAGAGCCTTTCTTCTGACAAGCCAGATATTTGTTAAATCAATATCATCAAGCAGGCTATCCATCAGGTCCGCCCCGGGTATTTTTACATTTTGTTCTGTACTTTCTTCTAGTTGTTCTGCAGCTACTTTTAATCCAGCTAATATTTTTTTATTCTCCACATTACATTTTCCCTCTTTTTCTTCTCTTTCACCGGCATTTTTTTTATCACTCTTATTATTTTTATACCCGTATGCACTTTTATAGTGAACTTCTTTGCAGTGCAGTTCTGAACCCGGATTCTCTGAAATCTTTCTCATTTCCTCAAAGAAAATTGATTTTCTTCTTCCAGTAGAAGTAATATACAGATAATCTCTTGCTCTGGTAATCCCATTATAAAAAAGTCTTATCTCGCCATACATGTGTTCCTTTTTGAGCCAGGCGATATCAGAGTTTTTTACACTCTGAGTCTGGCTGAATATTCCTGGATCATAGATACTATTAAAAACAAATTTTGCGGGCAGGTAGTCCTTATTTACAAAAGGTATAAATACAACCTTAAATTCCAGGCCTTTACACTGATGAAAACTGAATATATTAACAGCACCGGGTTGAATCATATCTTTTGTACTTTCCTCAATCTCCTCAGTGAATTTGCTTTCAATAACATTATCAATAAAATTAATATATGATGTGACATCACCGGGGGTATTTTTCATACTGAAATCTTTTACATTATTAAGAAAATCGCCCAGATTTATCCAGCTGTTCCTGTTATTCATATTCTCATTTTTATCTTTATTATTATCTCCATTATTGTTTTTATCGTCACAGCTACTATTATTACCACCATTATTTACGGCCTTCAAATAATTCATAACACCGGTTCCACTGTCCCTTATAAGACTTAGAGAAAATTCAAATACATTCATTGTGTCCACAATTTCTAACAAACGATAAGTAGTTGAGACAAAATTTATTATTTTTA
>JAQVEM010000020.1:4992-14220 GCA_028697935.1 Actinomycetota bacterium | reverse complement strand
ACCCGTTATTGTTCCTTCTGACAGAATAAGACAAATAAATGGGAAAATACCCACTATTATAAGATTTTTAAAACTAAAAAAACTTTTCTTAATTTTTAACTTCAATATAAGCATTACAAGCATACCTGCAAAAAAACCGGTAATCAAAAGTGCTACTAATTTAATATTATTTGAAACTACTGGAGATAAATTTACTACTCCAAGTGTTTCAATAATGCTATCAAAATATGAATAAATAACTACATATAAAACGGCGTTAATAAAAGAAAAAACTGTTAAAAAATTTCTCAAAATTAACCTTTACCTTTCCCTGGTTTTTTAATTTTATAAATTCCTCTGCTTCCTGGAACACTGATAAATGCCTGTTATTAATCCTATCATTTAAAAATTACAATTTCTGGCCAATAGTACCAAGATACTGAGAAACATAACTGTAAACAGTATGTGCTACTACTGAAGCTCCTGCCGGGCTATAATGCACCCCATCAGAAAGATATTCTCCAGGATTCTGCGACAGCGGGGTCAGCACATCTATAACTACCGCACCATGTTTTGCAGCAATTGTTCTTATCGCATCATTATATACCGGGTAACTTTCTTTTCCTGATTGTAAAATAGGCCCGATAAGATTGATAAATACTCTTGCCCCCATATTTTTTGACTTAACAACCAGTGCCTCAAGATTTTCAGTAAAACTTAAAAGATTAACTCCAGTATCATTAGTTCCATATGCAATTATTACTATCTGTGGATTATGTATCGCAACAGTGCTTTCAAACCTTGTATTTCCACCACTGGCCATCTCTCCACTTTTTCCACTTGCAATAGTATTATATTCCGCATATGGATAATTTGTCTCAAGAAGCCCATCAAAAATCTGTACCCAGTTTGACTTTTCTATTAAAGAATCGCCCATTACAACAATTGTTACACTTGCATTTCCTCTAACATTAAGACTTTTTGATGGCAGCTCAATTGTTCCATTGCTATATTCAATTTTAAAATGTGTGGTTATAACACCACCTGTATTTACAAGATCGTCATTTACTTTCATACTATATGTTATCTCTTTTCCTTCCCCTGTATCAAGGTCTTTTAAATCCCATATCAACCCTCTTATTTCATCACTCCATCTTATTCCTTCTGGCGTACCTGACCGGCTTATATAAGTGGCACCCTCAGGAGTGGGACAGATTAGTTTATAACTTTCTTCCTTTTTCTCACCAGTATTTCTGATAATAATTTTAACATTTATAATCTCCCCGGGATAAAGTTCCCCTCCGTTCACATCATATATATGTATCTCAGATTTTGTTAAATCAGGGTAAAGGCTTAATTTTTCTTCCAGCGTTTTTTCTATAATATTTGAATCATACTTTAATGTATTTCTACAGGTTATAAGTTCATCTCCATTCAGAGTATCTTTAACTCTTACTTTGAAAGTAAGAGTTTCGGATTTATCAGCCTCAATATTATCAATTTTCCACAATATATAACTATCTCTGTGTTCACCATTTCCAGTAATTGAATTTTCTATTATATCCACGAATTCTGATATATTGCTTTTAATCTCCACATCAGAAGCATTTGTATCTCCAATGTTTTCTACCACTAAATTATATTGCAAAATATCACCTAATCTTACAACACCACCATTTTCGTCAACAGCTTCGGCTTTAAAACTTAATTCAGGACTGCTTTCAACCCTGTTAACAAGACCTGCATCGATGTTCTCATTTAATACATCCCAACCAATCCTGTATTTAAATTTCACTTTATCCAGATTAATAAGAGTACCATTATCCAGAGGCTTACAAACTTCCACAACCATGGTAAACATACCCTGCTCATTTTTCTTTACTTTACCAATCTTATACTCAAGGGTTTTATCATCAACCTTTAAAACATCGTTATAATCAGTTGATATAAAAACAGTATGCTCTGGTACTTCAAGTTCTATAACCAGTTCATCTACGTCTCTATTACCTGTATTTTTATAATTTATTATATATGTGATTTTATCGCCCGGTTTTAAGTGCTCTCCGGCGCTACTTGACACAAAGTTGAATCGCCTGTCACTAAAATTTGGTTTGGACATATAAAAAAAATAATAAACACATAATGCAGCTACAATCACAATAATAGTAGCTGATATGTAAATCCATTTTTTATTACGCTTTAAAAAATTTAAAAGCTTCTTACTCATTTATATTTCACAAATTTCATAATAGCTAAAACATTAAAATCTATAAACAATATACATATACATATAAAATTATTAATATGTATAAATAATACATAAAGAAACTGGTACTATATTATAACAAAAAACACCTATCGTCCAAGTTATCTATACCATAGATGAGATATCTATTATTTAAATATAAATATGAAAAGATAAATAATAAATGCTCCAATTTCTGCTTGATCTTTTAGCACCTTACGCCTATTTCCTTCATTTTTCAAACCCTGCTTTTAATTTCCACCTCAAGTCCATCACAATTAATATAGTAATCTTTATAAGTTATTCTGAAATTTATAACATATTCTCCAGGGGCTTTTCCTTTAAGCTTCAAAATCAAGTTAATCCAGCCATTTCCTGGTATTGTGTATGAATCGCTCACCCACATATATATATTAGAACTAATCCCGGGGTATTGATTAATATATCCATCATAACCCACCTCTGCAAGTTCTATATTTTCCGGGAGCTCAAGCTCGAGAGATCTGATTCTTACGGGGTTTGTATTAGTATTGTTTATGATGTATTCCACCATAAATTCCTCTCCAGTTTCTCCTGTATATTTACCACTTCTGTACTTGTCATCAATATTATCAATCCTGAATTCAATTTGGATGCTTCTGTCAAGGTTAAGATAACCTGCATATTGAGCAGGTGGAATATAGCTATTAAATTCAATTCTATCTATATCATATAGATTAATTGTTCTCATATCTTCAACACCGGTTCCGTATCTCACTGCGCCTCTATACCCTGCTTCGGGAATCAGATGCCATTTTGAAGGAGAATTATTATCATACGGCCAGGCAAAAAATAAAACCTCGCCTCCAAGATGTGATTCTATATCTTCCTTCGATCTCTCAAGTTCATATAAGAATTCTCCATCGGTAGCCAGACCAAGCCTTACATGATTAACCGTATGGGATAAAAACTCACATCCATATTCATGCATTTCATTAATCTCAGGCCACGTAAGTATTGGCCTTATTACATTGGTTCTTTTATTAAAATAAGCATTTGTTTTCCTACTGGCTTCTGTATCCCCTACTGCACCGGTCACAAGAAAAACAGTCATCTTGTATCCATATTTTTTAAGTATCGGAAAAGCGTTTATGTAAACATCCTGAAATCCATCATCAGATGTTATTATTACTGGTCTTTCCGGCAGTGCTTTTCCAAAATCTATATATTTTAATAAATCCATAAAAGTAATAGTTTCGTAGCCATACTCCTTCAACACACTACACAATTTTTCGAAATGACTCGTGTATAGTTCAATTGGAGCTTCTATATGATCCTCAATCGCATGTAATCCTATTATAGGGATAAAATTGCCTTCAAATGGCTTTACACAATAGACCATCGTAGAATAATTGGTACCAATAAAAGAATCAGTCTTACCTGAATTTATTTTCAGGTTGCACGAAACCATTGTGTCTTCGGTTATACTATCTCTTAAAGTCAGCCTTGTGTTTAATTTAACTTTTTCACCGGCTTTGATAGAATCAATATTCCAGTAGATTCCCTCCCTATTTTCTTTATTTAATTTAAAAAATTCATCAGTAACAAGATTAACCCTTACATCTCTTGCTTCCGCATTACCACTATTTATAACATTTACATAAACAATTAAATCTTCACCCGGATATGTGTCACCACCATTAACGTCTTCAAATTCTATATAAGAACCTGAAAAAGAGGGAAAGAGACCTTTAGCTTCCGTATCTCTGTCTCTACCTCCTGCGATATTTCCTGTAAATAATGAGCATCCTGTAAAAATGAACAGGATAGACATTAAAAAAATAAATAGCATGGACATATAATTCAGGTAAACCAGCTCTTTTTGATTTTTATCAAAAAACTTATGAGATTTCATAGTTTTAAAAGTATTATCTTTAGTTTTTTACTCTTTCATTTTTTTGGGAAGATTGTAACTAATGATTATCATATTATCATCATTATTAATTGCGATGTAGAGTACGAGTAGTTTAATTGTTTATTTTTTAGTCTTTTATTTCAATCTCCAGGTCCTCACAATTAATATAAAATCCACCTGTTGTTAACCTGAATTCTATAGTAGCTTTTCCGGGCGCAATACTTCTAAGCTCCACTATTAAATTTATTTCGCTCTCACCTTCTATAATATAACTACCAACCCACATATATATTCCCCGGCTTAATCCCGGTTTCTGATTGATATATCCATCAGGTTTAGCTTCTACAAACTCGATATTTTCAGGAAGTTCTAGCTCAAATGAGTCTATCTTTACACTTTCTTTATTCTTATTTCTAATTACATATTCCACAGTAAATTTCTCACCAAATTCTCTTGTAAAGCTGTCAGTTAAATAATTGACTTCCAGATTGGCTACAGGTTCAATAATTTTATAAAGCTTTAATACCTCATTATATCTTGCCCAGCAGTGAGTTCTCCCTATCTGTTCCGCTTTAAATATCGATAATAAAGCATCACTGTTACCTACAAAGTAAACAGTATAGCCATTCTCAAGGTCTTTAATCATATTTTCTATTGTATACTCTGGAACTTTATGTGAAATATACTCTATATTTTTATCACCGTATACATATTCATTAACAAACATACCAACACTTGTAGATTTTGCTAGAACATATACCTTAGAGTTACTCTCCATATTTCTAAACGCCTCATCCCAGAATTTATAAACATCCGGAGTCTCAGAAAGGTCAAGTGCTTCGTAATTTGTAAGAATTAAACATGCTGGCAGGAATGCAAAAAAAAGCATTATAGTTACTATTAAAAAATTCTTTAAAAACCTATCAGCTTTCAAAATTTCACGGTTACCTATTGATTTATTAAAAAGAAAAATTAAGCCATCAAATATAAATAGAAGCCCGAATGCAATATAGAAAGCAAACACAATCATTGAATTAAGGAGATAATTTTGCAGTGCATGATCTGCATATAATGGAGGAACAATAAGATTTAGGATTACAAGTAAAAAAGTACACAGTCCAAACTTCTTATTTCTCCTGAGCAGCACTATAAAACCTGTGAGTGCTATTATAAGAAGTAAGATGCCATAAGTCTCATAAAACATCGAAAGATAATTTTTTATAACCTTAAGAATTAATGAAATATTTTTATCACCAAAACTTCCGCCGTGCAGCTCGCCTGTTACATTTCTACCTGTTATATAATAAAAGAATTTTAAAGGGCTTGTTACATCTCCATATCCCTGCAGCGATCTAATGGGAAGATAGAGATAAGATAGAAGTGGCAGGATAAAATATAACAAACTTATAAAAATAGTCTTTGCACTCTTAAAGATATCTGGATTTATAATAATCACATATAGAACAATTGCCGGAACAAGGAAAAAAGCCAGTGGGTGATTGGTTAAGCTCAGCCCGAGACAGAAAAAGAAAAAATAGAGATAATTTCTTGTTTTCTTTTCACTATAGAGAGTTGCTGAAAAAAATAATAAAGTTATAAAAAACGTGTGAAGTGTATCAAACTCCAGCCTGTTTGCAACACTCCAGAAAGGTACAGAAAAAGCAAATATCATCGAGCTTATAAAACTTATATATTCTTTTTTTACCAGCCTGTTAATTGCAAGAAACAAAAATAAAACCGTAAGAGCACCGAATACCGCAGAAAAAAGATTGAGCCTGTAAGCAATATCACCAACCGGCAGGAATGTAAAAAGTTTTTCAAGGATAGAAAATATCGGGTAACCAGTAGGAACCATAAGGCTCATCTCCATAATCTGGAGCGCAAACCAGCTGGTATCTCCTCCGAGCAGTTTACGTTCAAGTGTCAGGATATAAATGATAAACGGGAGAACAAAAGAAACAATTGAATATATATATATTTTTTTACTTAGAATAAAACTTTTGACTTTTTTAGCCATTAATTTTAATTTTGAATCTTAATTTTACAATTAGTTACCCTGTTAGTGTCCGGCTATCTATTATTTCAATAATGTAATCAGTTATCCTGTTATTAATGATTATATCCTAAAATCATTTTACAAATATATTACAAACAATAAATTTTTAATAATTTTTCTACATAGTTTACAAATAATCTACACATCTTATAAATTAAATATAAGAACACCTACTATTACTAATAGATTGCCTATAATTTTTCTCCTATCAATATCTTCTTTAAGAATCAACCATGAAAACAACATTATAAAAAAATAACCTAATGCAGTAAATGAATAAAAATTAGAAAAATCCATAACCCTCATCGTTATTATTGAAAGTATTGGGTCCAGTATGAATAAAAATACACTGATAACAAGGAATTTATTTTTTAGATTATAATAAATTGACTTTTTAAAATCTATCTGCCTGGCTCCAATTTTAAGAATTACCTGTGCAAGGGCAACCAGAAATTGAATAATAACTGCTAAAAAAATATAAAAATAAAACATTTTATCAATCACTCTCCAGTTTATTACCGGACATAGTTATAACACAGACACCTGCAACTATTATTACTGAGCCTATTATTTTTTTTAGAGTAATCGGTTCATTAAATAAAATTTTCCCGACATAGAGAGACAGGAAGTAGTTTAAGCTCAGAAACGGGTATATAAAAGACAGCTGAAACTTTCTGTGCAGGATTATCCACAGTATAAATTTCAGGCCATAGGTTAGAATCATAATACACAACCAGAAAATGAGAACTCCCGGGAAGTCCAGATTCATGCTTATATATTTTCCTGCAATTATACTCAGCAGATTGATACTCAGAGTGATAACAATTACAAATACATAAAAAAATTTCTTGCCGGTGTTTTTAAATTCCATTTTTATCTTTTCACTATAATATATATAACAATTAGATACCACAGGACTATGAAAGACATTTTATATTAATTCCTGTTAAAGTTGAATTATAAGTTTTTTTATTAAATATTCAGAATAAATAGATAATTATTTGACAGAAAAAAATTAAAGCCTGTTATTTTTTATGTTATAGTTATAAAATTACTTAAATTAGCCGCGTCGTACTGCTACCTGACAGAAGGGCGGTAGATAGGTATTTTTTGAATATAAATATTTGAATATGTCTATATAATCTTAATGGTTTTAATTGTTTTAAAGAATTTTTTTTCATTGAATTTTATTTCTGCTGTAAACAAAAAAATTCGGGCAACTAATTTTATGACATATAATGACATATAATTGATAATAAGCTATAAATATATAATTATTATTAATAAAATATCTGGTTAGAACTTATATAATTAAATAATATGGCAAAAAAATTACTGGTGGCAATCCCGGCATATAATGAGGAAGAAAAAATAGGAGAAGTAATACAAAATATTCCAGATAAAATTGAGGGATTATCAGAAATTCACATTCTCGTTATTGATGATGGCTCTACAGATAATACTGCTAAAATTGCAGCAGAACACAGCGTAGAAGTCCTGAAAAATTATATAAATCTTGGATATGGCGCATCGTTTAAAAAAGCTATCCATTACGCTATTGAAAATAGTTATGATTTAATGGTTAGCATTGATGGAGATGCACAATTTAACCCTGAAGATATTCCAAAACTCGTAAAACCCATAATGGAAGTTAAAGCAGACCTTGTAACTGCCTCAAGATTCATAAATAAAGATTATTACCCTGATGATATGCCTCTTTCTAAATTCTGGGGTAATAAGTTAATGTCAATTTTAATAAGCAAGGTTGTCGGTAGAAAGTTTTATGATGTTTCCTGTGGGTTTAGAGCATACTCACAGGAAACTTTACTTTCCTTAAATCTTTATGGGAAATTCACTTTTTCCCAGGAAACAATTATTGATATATCTTTTAAAGGATTGAGGATTATGGAAATTCCAATTAAAGTAAAATATTACCCTTCACGTATTTCAAAAATTTCCTCCAATCTTTTTTCATATGGTGTAAAAGCTCTCAAAATCATCGTTGAAACTTATCGCGATCATAAACCATTTGCTTTCTTCTCTTACATCTCTTTATTTTTTTTCACAATAAGCATAATTTTTGGGTCAATTCTACTGCATACTTATATAAAAATAGGTTCGTTCCATCCAAATGTCTGGGCTGGATTTGTAGGTGGAACATTCTTTTTTATCGCTGTTGTATTTTTTATAGTTGGGATATCAGCAAATATAAATAAAAGAATAAGAGTAAATCAGGAAGAAATTTTATACCTTTTAAAAAAGAATTACTTAAAAAATAAATGAAAAAAATTATTTTTGTAAAAATATTATATTATCTATTTTTTCTATTAATTTTCTTGCTGGCTCTGGTAATTTTCCTTGAAATTATGAGACCGGAATTTTATGTAATCCATTTGAGGAATTTCTTTCACAGGCTACTGGGCATTCTTAATTTTTAATACTATTTTCCCTCAACAGCAGCATGCTTCTCAAAATAAGGTCTTATAATATATGCAATTCCACCAATAATTCCTACTATAAGAAGCATAACTAATATTAAAAGAGAACAAACAGCAGCTCTTTCTTCCATTACTCCAAGACTGTTCATGATAATCACAATAGCATTCTCCCTCAGTCCTATACCTCCTATAGATACAGGGATCATAGTTATAATTGATATAACCGGTACCATGAATAAAAATGCTGTAAGGTCAAGGTCTATACCAACGGCCAGAGCAGCAAGATAATAGTTAAGTATAACTGCAAATTGAAGGAGAAAGCTGTAGATTAATACTTTAAAAAGCTCCATTTTATAATCTTTAAAACTTTCAAATGTATTAAAGACGCTGGATAATTTTTCTCTAATTTTTTGTAAAAAATTAAATTTATTGAAGAGCTTATCTATTCCAAATATTGACGGCTTAATAATCATAATTGCTATAGCTACACATATTACGAAAAATATAACAATTGGAATTACAATAGATTGATTTCCAATCGTTGTAAATCCCAGAAATAAAGCTATCACAGCAAAAACAGCAGCACATATTATTCCCGTAAACCTTTCTACAATAA
>JAQVEM010000020.1:0-4892 GCA_028697935.1 Actinomycetota bacterium | reverse complement strand
CATATTACGAAAAATATAACAATTGGAATTACAATAGATTGATTTCCAATCGTTGTAAATCCCAGAAATAAAGCTATCACAGCAAAAACAGCAGCACATATTATTCCCGTAAACCTTTCTACAATAATAACAGAGGCTGATGTACCAACAGGTATTCCTGCTTTTTTCGAGACATCGTATGTTCTGAATACATCACCACCAATGCTGGTAGGCAAAAAATTGTTAAAAAACAGACCTATAAGTACTGTAACACTTAATGTAGCTGTGCTTAATCTTACATCCTGGGTGTTTAATAGCGTTTTCCATCTGTAAGCAGTTATCCAGGTACCAAAAATATGTGTTGAGAGTGAAAGTGCTATCAAAATTTTATTGGATGATTTTAGAATTTCAATTATGCCAGAAAAGTCTCTAAACTGCGTCATGAATAAATAAACAACCAGTGAAACACTGACTGTGACTCTTAAAATCATGTTTATTGTTTTCTTATTCTTTGTGTAAAAAGAAGTAATTCTTTTTTTCATTTATTTATATGCACTATCCAGGCCTGGCATTTATAATTTAGCTACATCAGGCATAAAATATTAAACATAATTTTATGGTGATAATTGAAAAAAGTCACCATATTTATATTGTCAGGCTTCACATGCATTAGCATTATATAGTTTTAACTTATTCTATAATCACCAAGAAAAATGACACTACTAAGACCACTTATAGAATTAAATAGTTTCCTGTCAGCCGTTATACATTGAACATTTATATACCTGGCTAAAGCAATGTAAACAGCATCATAGATGGTTATCTCCTTTAAAAATCTCAAATTTATGGCTTCTTTTATCAATGTTAAAGAGGGTTTGACGAACTTTATATCCATCTGGTACAGACTCTGGATAGCTTCATTTACTTTTTCAGAATCAAATAGTGGATTATAAGAAAGAGCATTTGCAATTTCGTAAACCAGAAGATCCGGTGCCACAAGAGATATTTTATTATCCCTATGCTGGACTCTTATTGCTGAGGCTTTCTCCACATGCTCTTCATCCTCAGAGGAAAACCATTTAATACACACTGATGCATCCAAAACATAGGTTTTCGCGGTCTCTCTTATCAGAAAGTCCAGGCTATCGCTATTACTATTTCCATTCATAACTATTTCTTCCTATTGTATTCTTCTTCTGATATGACTGTTTTAATGTTTATTTTATTTTGCAATCCATGTCTGGTTCGCTTATATTTTATCTGCTTTCTCTCCACTTTCTAATCTCGGATACTCCGTCCCATCCCCTGGAATACTTTCTTAAATTCTCCTGGATTTCTATAGCTTTCTCAATATTCTGCCTTCTGGTATTTTCTGCAGCTTTTCTTTCAACCTCTCGCCTGTATACCTCAAGTGCCTTCCTTATAAGTTTACTTCTGCTGATGTTTTCGCTTTTACTTATTTTATCCAGCTGCTCCAATTCTTCTTCTTCTATACTTAAATTTATTCTTACCATATCTTATCCCTTCAAACTATTGGATAAAGTCACACAAAAATGCGCTTTCTTTATACCTCACTTCTTTAATTGTTATTATATCATAATTTAGAATTTTATACACACTAATAACAAAAATATTACATCATTTTAAGGGAAACCTCCTGTAAGGCTTATTTAAGTATTGTTTTAAAGTCATTAAAAGAAAATCAGAAAAAAGGACTACAAATTTAATTACTTTCTTGATTTTACAACCCTTGCAGGCATGCCTGCAGCTATTGAGAAGGATGGGATATTCTTTGATACAAGAGCTCCTGCCCCAATAATCGTATCTTCTCCTATTGATACACCATCAAAAACCATGGTGCCTGCACCTATCCAGCAATTTTTTTCGACTTTTATTCCATAAGAAGGTTTTTCCTGTTCAGATACAGGAATATCAACTCTTGAATAATCATGCCCCCCACCAATAATATAAACATATGCAGCAATAAGCGTATTTTCACCTATAACTACCCTGCTTCCTGAAAATATTTCACTATTAAATCCAACTACTACATTTTTTTCAAGTATTATGTCACCATTTTTGCAGCTCAATATACTGTTTCTACCAATAAAAATGTTATCTTCCAGCGTAATGCCATTATTATCCAGACCTTTTGCATCAAGAACACAGTAATCATCTATTGCAACATTATCACCTATTGAAATTTTATGAGGATGTCTTACAGTTATAGATTTACCGAAACTGACTCCTTTTCCTACTTTCTTAAACAGAAAAGGATAGAATAAGTTTCTGAAAAAAATTCCAATAGCTCCACGCATATCCTGGAACATAAATGTTATTATTTCATATTTTAAAAGGTTCCAGAAACCTTTTTTCCCTACAAATAAGTCTATATATTTAGCAACCTTTGACTTATTTTCATCAAAAAGAGCTTTCTGGATCTTATCTTCGTATCTCTTTTTTTCTTCTATTTCTTTTTCTTCTTCTATCTTAATCAACCCCTTCATAATTCAATATATTTTAAAATATTCAGGTTTTCCAGCCATAATAATCTAAAAACAATATACCAGCATCTCAGGGCTTAACATACTTATAGCCAAAAACATCTCTTCTTAAGACGAACATAACTTCAATTAGTTTATTATAAAAAACTTTAGCCTTTTTAATCATACAGCAGCATAAAAAAACAGCACTTCGAAATCAGTATATCAGTATGTGCACTATACTGCATTATACTTATCCACCATTTTTATTCCATTAAATTATCTCTTAAAAAAATTTTTAAATATTCCAGAGGAATGCCCATAAAAGTTTTCCTCCTGACTCTATCACAATCTCTGCATGGAACTATATCAGCAATTGTGCCATATCTAAACCTTCTTCTCATATCCCTGATAATCCTTCCGTTAAAAATTTCTTCTATCTTTTCCCTGCTGACATCTCCAAGACATATTTTCCCTTCAAAATCCTGGGGGCACAAAAAAACCCTCCCGTCATAAAAAACAGTGAGCGAATACCATGGGAAAGTGCAGCATGCATATTTTTCTGCTCCTGCTTTTGCTTCTGCTCCTGCTTTTGCTTCTGCTCCTGCTTTTGCTTCTGCTTCTGCTTCCACATCTGGTTTTACCTCTGTTTTTACCCCTGCTTTTATCTTCACTTCTATATTTGCTCCTTCCGCCACTTCCCGGGTTTCCCTGGTTTCACCATTTATTTTATCTATCGCAAGAAGCCCTCCCCAGTTATGTGGTTTTCTTATTACTATCTTATCAAGAGGAAGACCTCTAAAATTTCCCAGAAAAGCTCTCTTTTGTCCTGCCCTTTTCTTTTTTGCTCTATTCTGTTCTGCTCTCTCCTGTCCCAGTTTTTCATTACCAGATAATGTCTCCCCACTCTGTATAACCTGGATAATAGTACAGGGTTTTCTTGATTTTAAATCCTTTTTAACTTTAAGAAAATCAATTATATTAGCAAGACTCTTTTCAAATATGGCACCGTCCCTGTTTCTTTCATATTCTTCTTTAGTAAACCCGTCAAATGAGAAAGAAATTAAATCCAGACCGGCCATTATCATTTTTCTGTCAAGCTCCGGGCTAAGAAGAGTGGCATTGGTGTGTATTCTGGTTCTGACTCCTTTTTTATTTGCATAAGCAATCATCGGTATTATATTTTTATTAAGCAAAGGCTCTCCTCTGTGAAACAGATTAACATCAAAAACCTTACCCGCAATCTCATCAATTATTTTAGTATACAGGCCAATGTCCATATCGCCTTTCTCCCTGGCAGGCAGGTTTTTATTAACACAAAAGCGGCAGTTCAAATTACATCTACTGGACAGCTCTATCCATATCCTTATGGGAAAATAGCCACAAAATTCCCTTTTAAACCAGAAATTTGTAGAAATTCTGAGAAGGTTAAAAATATGATTTAGCTTATTCATTACAAATTTGTCTTTATCTCAGTTTAAATTTGTTTTATCCTGACTATTTCAGGAGTGTTTCTCTTATTGTATAAGTAGCTTCTTTACCAACTTCATGATGGATACGCATAAGGATTTCAGCAAGAAGTCCCATCGTAATTAACTGTATCCCTATAAATATCATAAATATTGATAGAATAAAGAGAGGCCTGTCTGAAAGCGGCACCTTGAAAAAAACTCTCATTATAATAAGATAAACCGTCAGAATAAACCCTATCGTAGATGAAAATAAACCGAGAAGTCCGAATATTTGTATTGGCTTTTGTGAATAACTTAAAAAAAATTTTACTGTTATTATATCAAGAATGACTTTTATTGTTCTGGAAATTCCATACTTCGATTTTCCATATTTTCTGCTGTGGTGCCTCACCGGAACTTCTGCAACACTTACCCCCATCCAGCTTGCTATAGCCGGAATATACCGGTGCATCTCTCCATACAGTTCAATATTTTTTACAACTTCTTTCCTGTATGCTTTTAGCGTGCATCCATAATCATGAAGATGAACTCCCGTGAGTCTGGAAATTATTTTATTAGCAACCATTGAAGGAAATTTTCTGGTAAGTGCCTTATCTTTTCTGTTTACACGCCAGCCACTTACAATATCATATCCTTCATTTATCTTTTCAAGCAGTAGCGGTATGTCACGGGGGTCATTCTGCAAATCCGCATCCAGTGTTACTATTATATCTCCCCTGGCAAAGTCAAAACCAGCGCTCAGAGCTGCTGTCTGTCCAAAATTTCTTCTGAACCTTATTACTTTAAATAAATTATTTTTCTCATGTATTTTTTTTAGCTCATCAAAAGTGCCATCTGTGCTTCCGTCATCTATAAGTAGCACTTCATAATTTACTGACATTTCAGAAAGAGTTTTACTGAGCTCTTCATATAGTTTTGAAATACTCTCCCTTTCGTTATAAACAGGAATAACAATAGA
>JAQVEM010000174.1 GCA_028697935.1 Actinomycetota bacterium | reverse complement strand
CAGGACCTGCTCATAAAACTCCGCACTGAAAGTGGTGTGGATAAAATAAAGCCAGGAGTAACCGGACTTGCACAGATAAAAGGAAGAGATGAACTGTCAATTCCGGATAAGGTAATGTATGACCGGATGTATGCAGAAAATGCTTCTATATGGCTGGATTTAAAAATAATCCTTGCTACAATTAAAGCCACAATTACCGGGAAAGGTGTAAGGTAAAAAGGCTTACAGGCTGTATTTAAAATATTTATAATTATTAAATTGGAATTATATTAATTTATATTTAGTCTGGATTATTAACTTGAACTGTTAATAAAAAAATATTTTATTAGTTTTACTTGTTATCACTTATATTATATGTTGTGTGGGTTTTTCAGGATTACGTTTTATATAACTAAAATCATATTTTAATCCAGTTCCTTTATCAGTTTTTCTATGCCTTCCTCAAAACTTAAAGGGGAGAAATTAAAATCACGGGTAGCTTCTTTATAAGAATATGCCTTGTCCACACTCATTCTTTCAATCTGGTCTGGTGTAAGAGAAGGATTTTTAAAAATAGTTGCATAAATAGAAATCAAAAATCTGGCAGGACGAACAGGCACCCTTATTACAGCGAAGCGCTTTTTTAATTTGCTTCTGACAATTTCCAGCATCCTGTTATATTCAACAGGCTCTTTGCCCGCAATATTATAAATCTTGTTATAAGTTTTACTATTGTTAATGACTGATAGGATGGCTTCTGCAACATCTTTAATATATATGGGCTGGATTAAATTATTTCCTCTCCCAAAAGTTACAAAAAAACTTCTTTTTTTTATAAATTTAATCATTCTTGAAAAATTATTATCATCCACAGAGCCGTAAATCATTGAAGGTCTCAGAATTGTATAGCAGAGTCCTGAATTTTTTATTAATTCTTCGGACTTTAATTTTCGCTCTTTTACTGTGCTCTTGAGGGGGACAAGAACGGTTGTAGAGCTTATAAAAACAGCTCTTTTTAATCCTGCGCATCTGGATGCATAAAGGAAATTTTCAAGAAGCTCTGTACGCTCAAGGTCCACCATATAAACAACAGTATCTGCTCTTTCAACTAAAGGAATTATTGAATCAGTATCCTCAAGATTACCGGTTGCAAGTGAGATTTTTTTGCCTGCTTTTTCTGCTATCTCTTCCAGTTTTGAAATTCTTGATGCATTGCTGGATTTTCTTACCAGGCAGGTAACGCTATAGTTATTTTGTAATAATTTTTCCACTACATGAGGTCCCAGTAAACCTGTAGCGCCGATAAGCAAAATCATTTCCTGTCCTTTTGACTGCATTTTAGTAAATTTTTAACGATGTGATTATGCGATTATGTTAATAAACAACTAATAAACTCAATATGATTTCAAAAAAAATAATACAATAATATGATAATGCTAATATAAACAAATTTTTTTATCAATTTTTAATATAACAGACCATCATTTGTGATTCAGATATAACAAATCAAAAACTGAAAATCTACAAAATTTAAAACAAATTTAATACTAATATAAACTTGAAAACAGATTTTTAACATATCACCATTATGCTATAATATTATCGTGATAATTGTATTTTTTTATTGAAAAATCTTAACTATTGAAGATAGTTAAATGATGTAATTATACATGTGCTAAAAATAATATAATTTGGAGAAGAAATGAAAACAAAATTAAAAATAGTTTACTGGAAAGGTGAAAAATTCTGGCTGGGTAAGATTCTTGAACATCCTGAGATTATGAGCCAGGGTGAGACTATCGAGGAACTTGAAGAGAACCTGATAGATGCCTATAAATTAATGTTGATGGATGATGTCCCCTCAAATTATAAGCTTAAAGAAATATCTATATGAAGCGTAGTGAACTGCTAAAACAACTAAAAAAAGAAGGCTGTGTGTTACTTAGAAATGGCTCGAGGCATGACATTTATATAAATCCTAAAACCGGGCAGAAGCAACCTGTTCCAAGACATTCAGAAATTGACAATACCCTTGTAAAGCACATTAAAAATTATCTGGGCATTGATAAATAAACTCTATATTTCATGTTTATCTCTCCTACCTTACTACTGTATGCTTGACCTGAATTTATTTCTACAAAATAATTCTCTATCTCAGATATAGGCTGTTCCATATTGGCCACCTTTGAGGTTTCTAATGTCTGAACTGAAAATATCAGATACATTAACCTTGCGCTGCTTTAATATAGAGGGTGATACGTATGTGGTGTTTATATAAAGGGATATAGAGTTTTACAGGATTAATATCATGTATAGCTAACTGTAGAGTCTTTATATCCAGTAGAAGAAAAGCCTAAAATTCTAAGTAGTATTATTATAGCTATAGAGTCATAAAGTTAAATTATGCAGAATTTGTGTTATTATTTTATAATTATCTCATAAGTCTTAATTTGAGGATTTGAGGAGAAAAAGTGCTCTGGATTATTTTATTATGCATAATAATCGCTGTTCTAATTATACTGCTAATTTTCTATGCATTTGTGTATGAGGTAACCAATTTCAAACTGTCAGAGGTAGATATTTATATCACTGATAGCAGTGATAGCTCTAAAGGTAAAGATAATAAAGGCGAAGATAAAAATAAGGGTGAAGATAACAGGAAGTTTGGAGATAGCAGGAAGGACGGAGATGAAAGACAGTGTGGAGATAGATGGCAGGGCAGTGATGGATGGCATGGTGGTAGTTACGAGCAGAAAAGTGATTACAGGCAGGGCAAATCTCCAGACGAGTCTCCGGGCGGGTCCTCAGGTGAGCCTTTGCTTACAGTCCTCCACTTATCCGACTTTCATCTTAGGAAAAATTTCAAAGGCAAAAAATTATCAGAATTTGTAAAAAGCCTGTCCAGACTGGAGCCTGATTTTATATTTATAACAGGTGACCTTCTCGGTGGTGGAAGGAACGGCAGTATAAATAATTTAATACATATGCTTTCCCCTCTGAAGGCAAAACAGGCTAAATATGCTGTTCTGGGTGTACATGACCACTATGATAAGGCATTTGTAGAATTTGTAAAAAATATGTTTAAAAGAAAAAGGGAGTATAAAAAGGAAAACGATATTTCATATCTGGCTAAAAGGTTAAAGGAGACTGGTATTGAGATTTTAATAAATGAGAGCAGATTATTTGAGCTGGATGACCCTGAAAGAAATAGAGGAATTAATAGCATAGAGATTACAGGGCTTGATGACCCTGTAATAAATAAAATGGATATCAATAGAGCATTTTCTACACAAAATAACTCAGCACCCACATCCGGAAA
>JAQVEM010000173.1 GCA_028697935.1 Actinomycetota bacterium | reverse complement strand
GCCGGCCTCGGGCCAACAAAACTCATATCACCCTTTAATATATTTATGAGCTGGGGAATCTCATCAATGCTTGACCTTCTCAGGAATCTTCCCACACGAGTACTCAAATTGTTACTATCTTTTACCTCATCAGTAGGAATATCAGGGGTTCCCTGTTTCATTGTTCTGAATTTAAAGATAGTAAAATAACTGTTACCTGCTCCGACTCTTTTTTGCTTAAAGATTACACTCCCGGGAGAATCAATTTTTATAATCAGGGGTATTATTATCCATAAGGGGATAAAAAGCACGATTAAAACAACAGACATCACAATATCAAAAATTCTTTTTATGGTTCTGTAAAACATGGAATAAAAAGTCTTTGCACTCGCAGGGTTATTATTCATACAACCTTGGCCACATTTTATTTTCATCAAAATCAGGGACAATTTTCTTTAAATCCCTGAACAGGTTCTTATAGTCATCAACCTGGATCTCTTTTTCTATATTAAAAAGAATGTTAATCATCTCGTCTTTACTGAGGCCATTTACCTTACCATCGTTCCGGGCTTCAAAAATGTGTTTGTACTCTGTTACTATCAGCTCTTCATTTTCACTCACAAGTTCCTCATCAAATTTTTCACCATCCCTCGGGCCAGTATATATTATTTCAATATCTTTGCCTGGCTCCATTCCATAGATTCTTATCATATTCTTTGCAAGGTCAACTATATTTATGGGCTCTCCCATATCAAGCACATATATTTCTCCCCCCTTACCCATAATACATGCCTGTATAACCAGCTGCGAGGCTTCAGGTATCGTCATAAAATACCTTTTCATATCAGGGTGAGTAACTCTTACGGGTCCTCCGGATTGTATCTGTTCCTTAAAAAGCGGAACTACACTCCCCATACTTCCAAGGACATTACCAAATCTTACTATAATGAATCTCGTATCCTTTACTTTTGATAGAGTCTGCAGATATTTTTCAGCAAGTAATTTTGATACTCCCATAACATTTTTAGGGTTCACTGCCTTGTCTGTAGAAAGCATAACAAACCTTTTAACGCCGAACTCTATGGAAAGTTTTGCAAGTATCTTCGTACCGAGATAATTATTTAAAAAGGCTGCTTTTGGATTGAGCTGCATAAGTGGTACATGTTTATATGCTGCAGCATGGAACACTATATCAGGTCTATATTTTTTAAAAACATCTCTTAAGGCTTCTCTGTCCCTTATATCAATTACTACTGGAACTGTCGAAATAAACGCGAACTTATTACTGAGCTCTTCCAGTATTAAAAATAAATTATTTTCTGAATGGTCCACCAGTATTATTTTCTTTGGCTTTAATCTTATTACCTGTCTGCATATTTCGGAACCTATAGAGCCACCTGCTCCCGTAACCATAATAACCTTATCTTTTATTTCAGACACAATTTCAGGTATTTTTATATCTATAACCTCTCTACCAAGAATATCCTCAATTTCTATGTCCCTTACCTGATAAAGATAAACTTTCCCATCAATTATTTCATACAGACCCGGCAGAGTTTTACAGTTTACGCCGAGCTCTCTTGCTCTTACTGCTACTTCCTTCCTTACACTGCCAGAAGCAGACGGCATCGCTATTATCACTTCCTCAACAGAATAGTCCTGAACAACTTTTTCCATATCAGATATAGGTCCAAGCACGCTTACTCCATGGATTTTATTTTTTATTTTTGAGTAATCATCATCAAGAAATCCTACTGGCAGGTATTCACTTTCCTTCTGTCTTATCATTTCACGGACTATCATTTCTCCAGCGTCACCTGCTCCAACGACCAGCACCCTCTTTTTTCTTTTCCCTCCGCTTCCGAGTTTTAACTCATTGAAAAACCTCTCGGAAAATTTTGATATTATTATGAGAGTAAGCGTTAAAAGATAATCAATTACTAATATGCTTCTCGAGAAATAGGGGAGGTAAAAGTCTATTTTAATACCTAAAAATGATATCGGGGCACTCAGGATATAAAAAATAACTGCAAGCACTACAGAACTGAGTGTAACTGCTTCAATTATGGCCACCATATCTTTTAGCGAAGCGTACTTCCATACTCTTTTATAGGCACCAAAAATCCAGAGTATAATAATTTTTACTGCAATAGCAATAACTACATACCACACCATGTAGCCGGCATACTGCGAAAAAACATTAGCACCGCTCTCAAGATCTATTTGACCCCTTAAAAAGAAAGCTATTATAAAAGATGAAAAAATTATTAAAACATCAAATAAGACCTGACCAATTATTTTTAAAACCGATTTTTTTTTCATTAGCTTACTTTAAAATTATGAAAAAATAACTAATATCGAATCCACATCTGTTTTATAAAAACTCTATATTTTATTATATTCACAAACCTCTAAATTATCAAAAGCCATTGATAGCTGTCTGGCTTATTCTTTACATCCTTCATTAAATATAAGAGTACTCTTATCGTATTTAAAATTTTTACCATTGGCGAGAACATATATCCTGGATCCATAACTTTTAATATAAGTCTTTTATTTTATCTGGAGACCCCCGGGTATACCGTCACCACTATGTTACCATTATGTATCTATTATATATCTTTACTGTTATTTATCTGGCAATAACCCTGTCTTTGACGTTACCCACATCTATATTTACTTCCAGCGGTATTACACCTTTTTCCGAAAACCAGGTGACTCTTTCATGCACCATATCATATTGCAGTATATATCTTCCCGGTTCATCAGGTGCTTTTATTTTTATATTAACCTCGATTTCTTCACCATGGGAAACATCGTAATCCAGAAGACCTCTCTCACCATCCCATATAACAACTTCCCTTGTGTCTCTATCAATCCAGTGTGTTCCAAGAGACACCCTTTTTTCTCCTGAATGTTCCCACTCCTGAAAACCACTGTTTTTAACTTTAACCTTAACTTCAAACTCCTCACCCGGCTCAACATAATTTGGCGTTTCCCCTGCATCATAATATTCTGCACTGTAAGTTATATCAACCGATACATATTTTTCAAGAGGTGGTACCCCCTTGTATGAAAACCATGTTACGCCTTCCTGCACAAGATCTATCTGTAAAATATATTCACCCGGTTCAGAAGGAGATATGACAGTCAGGTCAAATACCTCTTCATCGCCAACATCAATCCCGTCACGGGAAATAATACTTCTCTTACCATCAAAAACAACTACTTTTTTGGTTCTAAAATCTATCCAGTGATATCCAAGATAAACAGGGTTATCTCCATTTCTATTCCATTCAAGAGCACCTGTATTTTTTACTTTTATTT
>JAQVEM010000019.1 GCA_028697935.1 Actinomycetota bacterium | reverse complement strand
TCATCGGGCTGTAAATAAATATAATGAAATTTATATAAAAAACAATCAGGAAGACAAAATATGTACATTAAAAAAACAAATATATCTAAATTCCCAGAGGATATGTTAAAACAAGAGTTTGTAAGCTACTATGGAATATCTAATGCAGAATGTGACATCCTCTTGGAAAGAATAAAAAAATTATTGTTTAGTTGACGCAACTGACCTATTGGATAGATGATGGGACTTAAAGAGGAACTTGATAGATTATATCTGGAGTATAACAATAGAGATTTTGTCCACCCCGACCCTCTGGAATTTTTATATAATTATAGGGACACAGCAGACCGTGAAATTACAGGGCTTATTGCTTCATCGCTTGCATACGGAAGAGTGGCGCAAATACTTAAGAGTGTGTCTTTTGTTCTAAAGAAAATGGCGCCAGGTCCCTACATTTTTATAATGGAATCATCTCCGGATTCTCTATATAAACAATTTAAGGATTTCAAGCACAGGTTTACAACAGGCTATGAATTATGCCGTCTGCTTATCGGCATAAAAAATGCCCTTGATGAATATGGCTCCTTAAATAAATGCTTTCTTGAAGGTTTAAAAACTGATATTGGATTGGAAGGAGGAGCAGTTTTTCCTGCTGTAGCAGGTTTTGCAGAGAAGCTTAACACCCTTTCAGAAATAGAATGCAGCAGTCTTATACCTTCTCCACTTGGTAATAGTGCATTTAAAAGATTAAATCTTTATCTTCGCTGGATGGTCCGGAGCGATAATGTTGACCCTGGCGGATGGACAGGTGTTCTTAAATCCACATTAATTATACCTCTTGATACCCACATATACAGGATTTCAAAAAAGCTTGGTTTTACAAAAAGAAAACAGGTGGATATTAAAACTGCGTTAGAGATAACCGGTGCATTAAAAGAATTTGATAAAAATGACCCTGTTAAATATGATTTTGCCCTCACAAGATTGGGAATGAACAGATTAGAAAAAACCCTCCTGGAAAACAATATTTAATATTTTGAACCTGCAGAAAATAATTGTATAATGTTAAGAAATTTTATTCAGGATGTTTATGAGAAGTTAAGGTAGGGCAGGAAATAAGTATAAATAAATGTTAAAAGTAGTGCCAGTAATTATTAAGGAAATTTTATATAGTTTTGGTATATTCTGATTATAACCCGGTAGAGTTATTTGTTATAATTCTTTATGGTCACAGTGGTTTTGTAAATCGAGTGCTGTGGGTTATAATGAAGCTGAAAAAGACCGGTTTTTTAGTAATATTTTAAATCAGTAAGAAATCAGTGAGGAAAGAAAACCGGAAAGAAAATTGAAAATAAAAAAAGGAGTAAAATTAAAAAAGAGATGGAGGGATTACGTCGATGGGTAGGCCTATAGTTTTAATTTCAAGCTATTATCCGAGACTGTGTGGTATAGCCACATTCTGTGAAGAAGCCAGAGAATTTATTCAGAAGGAATATCCTGAAAGAGAGGTTCTGGTTATAAGTCACACTGACGGAGAAGGTGAAGGGGTTTTCCCTATAATAGATACTTCTAATAGATTCTGGTGGAAACCTGTAGCAAAACAGATTAAAAAGCTTTCGCCATATGTGGTACATATTCAACATGAATATGGCCTGTATGAGCATATAGATAAAAGAGGAATAGGGGATAGGAATCAGGGATTTATAGAATTTCTTGGGTCTATTAATGAATTCCCTATAGTAGTAGAGCCACATACAGTTCATGGCAGGTTAAAGGAATACGAGGAAAATTTTATCTATCAGGTCTGTGATAATTCCGATGTGGTTTTATTTAAATGTGATTATCAGAAATGGAGACTTAACTGGACTTATGCACAGAGAGGGTGGAGTATGCCCAGAAATATTATGATTGTTCCACATGGAGCAAGGGTAGATAAAAAATATAGTGAGGTAGATATAAAAGAACTAAAGAGAGAACTTGGTCTGGATAAATTTGATTATATAAGTGAGAACATAGTTGGTCTTGTAGGGTGGATTCAATCAAATAAAAGATGGGACATATTAACTTCTATGTGGGAAGATATAGCTAAAGAAATAAAGAAAAGAACAGGAGAAGACTGGGATCTCCTGGCAGCGGGAACTATGAGAGATAGTGCCCATACAAAGGATTATAATAATTACAAAAAGAGTCTGGAAATTCTGGAAAAAGAAGGAATGGCACATTATTACGAATTTGTTCCGAGAGGAGAAATCTATTATAAAGTAATGGCAGTTTGTAAATTTATAGTGCTGCCGACGGTGGATGAAACACAGTCTGGAACGCTTGCAAGAATTATTGCTCTAAATAAACCTTATATTACGACCGCTCCCCTTGAAGGATTAACGGCGCAAACTATTGAGAGCGGGGGAGGTCTTTTATTTACAAACAAACAGATGTTAAGAGAAGAAGTAATAAGAATGGCCTGTGATAAGGATTTAAGAGACAGGCTTTCAGAAAATCTTAAAAGATATCTAAAAGAAGTTGTGTCATGGGAAATTATTGCTAAAAAATATAAAACTGCATATAAACTTGCGAGATTAAAGAAAAGAGCAGGAAAAGAAATCAATATTCCACCTGATTTTTAGTTATACTTTTAGACATCATTAAAAATATTCAATTTAAGACGGCTTTTTAGGAGGTCTTATGATGGAAGAGATAAAAGAAATTCTAAAAGACAAAAATCCGTATCTGAACATTGTATTTATATCGTCATATGTTCCAAGAAAATGTGGAATTGCTACCTATACAAGAGACCTGGTGCATGCAATTGAACTTATAAACCCATATTGCGAATTAGATATTATAGCTATGGTCAAACCAGGGGATAGAAATAAATATCCCCCTGAAGTTAAATTTAAAATTAACCAGGATGATATTAATTCATATATTAAAGCTGCCAGAAACATTAATAAATCAACAGCAGATATAGTAGTTATAGAGCATGAATTTGGATTATATGGCGGTGAATTTGGAAGATATATGAATGAACTGGTAAAACTTTTAAAAAAGCCAGTTGTCCTGACTGCTCATACAGTTCCTGATGATCCGAATACTGGATATGGTCTGGTATTAAAAGATTTAATAAGATATGTTGATAGAATAATAGTTATGATGCCCGGTATCCGGGAAAAGCTTGCCAGTGAATATGAATACTCATGGGATAAGGTAGAGGTTATTCCACATGGTGTTCCTGATATTTCTCTGGAGCCTGGCAGTAGATATAAAAATAAAAGTGGGTTTAGAAGCAATTTAGTGCTCGGAAGCATAAATCTTCTCTCAGAAAATAAGGGAATTGAGTACGTGATAGAAGCTTTACCAGAGATTAAAGAATATGTGCCTGGTGTGCTCTACCTCATAATTGGCCAGACACATCCTAATGTATTGAAATATGAAGGTGAAAAATACAGGAATTTTTTACAGGAAAAAGTTAAGCAGTTAAATCTTAGTGAAAATGTTAGATTTATAAATAAGTATTTACCATTAAGAGAACTTATTTCCTGGCTAATGACTATTGACATATATATAACTCCTTATCTGGATCCAAAACAAACCGCCTCTGGAGCACTTGCTTATGCAATAGGAGCGGGCAGGGTATGTATCTCAACTCCTTATATATATGCAAAAGAAATTTTATCAGAGGGACGGGGAATAATAGTGCCATTTAGAGATCCGCATGCTATTGCTGAAGCAGTAATAGATATATATAAAAACCCGCAGAAAAGAGCAGAAATTGAAAAGAAAGCATATAAATATGGAAGATTAATGACCTGGTATAATGTAGCATTACAGCATCTTGAACTATTCAGCGAAGTTATAGATGAGTATAAAAATAAAGAAGCTGAAGATCTGGTAACGCCGGTACTATAAAAATTTATAAACCAGGCAGTTAGAGAGGGGGGAAAGTTTTTGGATCCGCTAAAAAAAATAAGGTCCCTGACTACAGACATTGGAATTTACCAGCATGGAAATCTGGACAAACCTGCTCCTGAATTTGGATATGCTCTTGAAGATCAGGCACGTGCTCTAATTGTTGCTGATAGTTTTGGAGATGAAAAATTAAAAAATATTTATCTTAATTTTATACTTAGAGCCCGGAGCAGCGATGGTCTTCTATATCATTTTTTTTATGAGAATAACCACGGTAAAGGTACATTTAAGAATTACGAAAACATTTCGGGTCCTCGGAATATTAATTTAGAGGAAGCTTATGGCATAACCCTATGGGCGCTTTTAAGTGTGAAAGCTTATGAGGATGCTAATTTTAAAAAAATTATTGAAAATCTAATTATTGATGCACATAATTGGACTTCACCCAGGGCAATTTCAGCAGCGCTTCTTGGTCTCTTAAATCTTGATAAACCACGTAGTCTGGAAGATGAGTTAAAAATCAAATTACATAAATTATATCTTAACACACATTCCAGTGATTGGATGTGGTTTGAAAATTACCTTGTGTATGCAAATGCTATTATACCCTGGGCTCTCTGGGAAGTTTATCTAAGAAGAAAATGCAAGACCAGCTTTGAAATTGCAGAAAAAACAACGCGGTTCCTGATAAAGGAATGTCAGGAAAACGGTATCCCTGCTCCTGTTGGAAATAAAGGGTGGTACTTCAGAGATGGCAAGAAGGCTTTATATGACCAGCAACCGGTTGATGCAGCTTATATGGTTTGCTGCCTTGAAAAAGCATATTATGCTACAAATGATGATGTATATAAAGACCAGGCCAAAAACTGGTACAGGTGGTTTTTTGGAAACAATATAAATGACACTCCTCTTGTTGATGAAAGTTTTGCATGTTATGACGGCCTAACTCCGGAGGGAGTTAATTTAAACCAGGGCGCTGAATCAAATATATGTTTTCTAATGGCATTACTTGTGGCAAAAAGACTGGGAATCAGTGGTTATCCGGGAAACCAGCAAAATATATAACTGTACACTAAATCAAGAAGCTTTTATTTATTTTAATTAAAATAAATAATATAATATAAATTAACTTTATATCCACATACTCTCCGCATAGTTTTATTAAACTTTTACTTAAAGAGAGGAGTCTCCAAATGGCAATTGCAAAGGTTACTGAAATCAAAGCTTCTTCCCCGGATAGCTTCGATGATGCAATAAAGGAAGGCATTATTCGTGCAAACAAAACTATCAGGAATATAAAGTCTGCCTGGGTAAAAGATCTAGAAGTTATAGTTGGTGATGATGGTGAAATTACTGAATACAGGGTTTTGATGAAGGTTACATTTATTCTGGAGCAATAAACTTAAGAAATCTATTTCATGCACAGGCGGGGATAAAAACACAAATATAAAAAGTAATAATTAAAGTTAGCATCTTTAATTATTTTGAAATTTTTATATACTCTTCTTTTGTGAATGCAATTTTGTTTGCCCAGTTTTCTGGATAGCCTCTGTAATAGCCAGAGTTTTCCAGTTTTAATGATTTCCATATTGCTGCTCTTATTATTGACGGAAGACCAACAATTATAAGATAAAGCCAGCCAAGATACATTGACTGGATGGAGTGTCCATATTCATGTTTTTTAGTCATTTCATCATTAATATACATACTATTGAGAATAATAAATCTGCCAAGTGAGATACCTCCGGGGAAATTTTTTGCATAAAATATTTTAGTTTTTCCGAAGGTTTCCTTTCTTACTACTTTCTTTCTGGTAAAAATAATAATAATGCAGGCAAGAAAGGTCTGGGGTAATTCCCAGATAAAAAGTAAAATTTTAAGAAATATGTTCATTTTTATATTTTTAATATTCTTATTATCTGGCATTATATGAGAGTCTTGTTATCAGAGTATATAAGAATATAAGCTCATAATAAAATTTTAATTCTACGAAAGTATTTTTTATAATTTTATTATAGATTATAAAAATTGATTGTAAAATTAAGGTATTTCATTTAGTAATTTTTGCTACAATTAATAATTGGAAAACTAACGTCATTATAAAGTTGTATAATAGTAAATATAAATATATAATGATTTGTGCTGATTTTTATTTTCGGCGATGACAGAAAAACATTAAGGTTACGTTATGGGTGAGTTAAGGTTACTGCCGGTAATGTTACGGCAGAATAAATCCTCTTTTTGTGTCAGGCTCTCAAAGATATCGCAGTATTGTTATTAAGTTATTTATACCTTGGCTGTTTTATCTGGATAAAAGAAAATTTAATAAAATGAAAGGAAATCATAGTGAATAAAAGACTGTATGTAGGTAATCTTGAATTTTCCACTACGGACAGTGAACTGGAGGAACTATTCTCCGGTGAAGGAAAAGTAATTTATGCAAAAGTAATAAGAAGTCTTGATGGGAAGTCAAAGGGTTTTGGATTTGTAGAGATGGAAACTGAAGAAGAAGCAATCAGGGCTATAGAGAAGCTTGGTGGGAGCAGTTTTAAAGAAAGAACAATTGTTGTAAGTGAAGCAAAACCCAGGAAAAATGTAAGTTCTGGCAGGAATATAAAAAGCGGTGGTTATCGTAATGGGTCCAAAGATGATCTGAATTACAAGTTAAAGAAAATAAGAAGGAAATCCAGGTAAATAAAATTATCAGGCTTTAATTATATTAGTTATTATTTATAAAAACTGCTTTGTAAATGTAACAGTTACAATATCTTTATTACATTAAAATATACGATTATAAAATTAATTACGTATTAGAGTTATGAAGTTTATATGGGTTATGTAGTTTATTTTTTATCAGTATATGATGATGAATATATACAGATCAGAAAAAAATCCAATAATAAAACCAGAGAATATCAGACCGTTTTTATCTAATTTTGAAGTGATAGGTGTATTTAACTGTGGAGTTACAAAATTTAATGATGAGATTTTACTTCTTTTAAGAGTTGCAGAAAAACCAATTGGTGGTAGCAGCGATGAAATATTAATACCTCTTCTTAATTCTAAAACGGGCAGTATTTCTATAAAGGTATTTGATAAAAATGACCCTTCAATTGATTTTTCGGACCCTAGATTTTTAAGGTCAACCCGAGAGGGTTGTTACCTTACCTCAATTTCACATCTAAGAATTGCCAGAAGTAAAAACGGAATTGATTTTAATATTGATATAAAGCCGGCCTTATTTCCAGAAAAAGAATATGAGGAATCCGGTATCGAAGATCCGAGAATAACCTGTATTGATGAAAAGTATTATATAAGTTACAGTGCTGTATCGAATATAACAGGGATAACTGCATGCCTGGCTTCTACATATGACTTCAGGACGTTTAAAAAACACGGTATAATTTTTATGCCCGATAATAAAAATGTGGTAATTTTCCCTGAAAAAATTAAAAGCAAATATTATGCATTGAGCCGCCCGGCTTCTGGAGAATTTTTTGTTAATGATATATGGATATCAGAATCAAGCGACCTTATTTACTGGGGTAATCATAAAAGACTGATGGGTACGAGGAAAAGATACTGGGATAGCTTGAGAGTAGGAGGTGGAGCTGTTCCATTTAAAGTAGATGAAGGATGGTTAGAAATTTATCATGGTGCTTCAGAAGATGGCAGGTATTGTATCGGTGCCGTGCTTCTGGATTATAATGAACCCTGGAAAGTAATAGCAAGAAGCAAAGAACCTGTAATTGAGCCGGAGATAGATTATGAGCTTAATGGATTTTTTGGTGGAGTTGTTTTCACATGTGGTGTTTTATATGAAAAAGGTGTTGTTAAAATATATTATGGTGCTGCTGATACAGCCATAGCTTATGCAGAAGTCAGGTTAAGCGATATTTTAGAAAAGATGGAATATCAGGCAGGACTCTGACATTATTATATATTTAATACTGAATTTCAAAAAATTTATTATAAAATTTAATATTATGATGGCTAAATATTCTGATAGTTTTTTAATCCATTAAATTATAAAATCTAATGAGTTATATTTTTTATTTTTAAGAATCAGAATAATTCTAAAAAGACAACATTATAGAGGGAGTAGAGATGATTATAAAGAAGAAAGGTGATTTTAATCCCATTATCAAAGATGACGGTGAGTCTAAAAGTGTAAGACTTTATCCTATGATAACGGCAAAAGATGGCGCGCCAAATTTCGCAATGAGACTTTTTGAGATAGGTCCTGGCGGACATACCCCCGGGCACAGGCATGACTGGGAGCATGAGATATATATTATAGAAGGTAGAGGGTATGTTTTAAAGGATAACCATAAGATTGATATTGAAAAGGATGATTTTATTTATATAGAGCCACTCGAGTCGCACCAGCTTATAGCAGGAGAAAATGGCATGAAGATGATCTGTGTAGTGCCAAATAAAGGACATTCATAGTAAGTAAAAAATAGTTATTATGAATATCAGGGATCAGGAATATACTAACTTCTGGTTATTTTTACACTGATTCTCAGTTCACTTGTCTTCAGGAAAAAATCTAAAATTAGAAAATGAATAATCGAAAATCATTTAAAATGCCGGTAATTTTATTTACCTCCATTTTTATAATTTTTATATCTGGCGTGAGTTTTTCCTGTACAAAAGAGCCTCTTTTTGGTGAATTAACTGTATGTGGAAAAATAGACGGAACAACTTTTGCTCCCTTAGAAATAAAAGATAGTTTTAGCATTGATAAAGATAAGATTTTTGCGGTTGTTGAAGTATCAGGGGCTAAAACCGGGGACACATGGAAGTTTGTATGGACAAATGAAGATACAGAAGAAATAATCGCAGAATCAACAGGAAAATTTTCTGAAAGCAGGTGGGGTTATGTTGAAGGCTATCTTTCAAATTGCCTTACACAGTCCGATGATTCAGACATTATAGGAGAACCGGGAAACTACAGAGTCGATTTTTATTATAACGAACAGCTAATAAAAAGCGCCTATTTTATTATAGAGGTGCCTTCAACAAAAATAATCGGTGTAATACTATCCCGCAGGATAGATGAGTCCGGTCAGCCTTTAGATGTTACTAAAAATTTTTATCCTGACGATGCGATCTATGCTATGGTGGGATTGAATTACCAGATTGACGGTGAAACTGTAGGTATCAAATGGTATAAAGGCGAAAGCGAACTAATTGGCGAAGAAGAGTTTAATATTGATAAAAATAATTACATACCCGGATATATCACATTTAAAATAGTCAATGACCAGCTGTGGCCAATTGGTAGTTACAAAATAGAGGTATATCATAATGGTGTTCTGGAAGATAGTTTTTATTTTAACATTGTAAAAAAAGATATTCCTGATGTTACTTTTAATGATAACAATATATATAAAACAGAAAAATTTAATTTTTCTATATCATATCCTGACGGCTGGGATTATAAGGAGGAAGAGTCAGATAGAGGTCTGGAGGTAATTTTTAGACCGGTATTGCTACCAGAAGGTGTAAATGTAACTATTAATATAAATGTTTTAAGGAAAGGATATTATCCATCAAGAAAAGAATATTATAATTTTTCCAAAAGGGTGTTAGAAGAGGCAATTGACTTAACTAATAACATAGAAATTAAAACAGAAGAAAGTACTATAGAAATCAATGGTATTAATTATGATAAGATAAGCTATCATTATTTATTGGATAGTGGTAAAAGCTGGTATATAGACTTTGTTTTTCTTAATGAAAATGACCTGCTCTATTTACCTGTTAAAATTTCCGATGTATATTACAAAGAGTTTTCTGATAGATTATTTGATTTTATGTTACAATCTCTGTCGGTTGAGTAAAAGTAGAGTTATTAAAAAGTTACAGGATCTGGTGAGAGTTTTAATTATATTTACAGGTATATCAAGGTGGCAGCTTATTGTATAGCTGTAATATATATAGTATAAAAGTTTGAGATTTTTTTGATGTTTTGGTATTTTATCAAGTGGTTTTAAGTAAGTACCGGATGGACAGTATATACAAAAGATTTATATTTATCTATATTTAAGGCCCCGGGTTTACGAGATTTAAGAAGTATTTATGTTAGAACTAGGTAAAAAGTTAAGAAATCTTCAAAAAGAAGGAAAATATATAAAAATTGCTCTTGCTGGAGCAGGCCAGATGGGCAGTGGACTTATATCACAGCTAAGGGAACTTGCAGGCATGCAGATTGTTGCAATAGTAAACAGAAATGTTAACAGATTAATAAACATTCTGGAAGAACTGGAAATAGATGATGATGAATTTGTGGTTATTGGATCCAGGTATAAATTAAATTCTGAAAATAAAAATAAAAAGCAGATAATTCTTAAGGATAATAAACTGGATAAAGAAGCAGTAGATGCATTAAACCAGTTAGTCCGTGAGAATAAAATAATTGTCGGTGATAATCTTTCGATACTTTTTGTCCTTGATGATGTGGATATTATCATTGATGCAACAGGAAGTCCGGAAGCAGGTGCATTTATAGCCCGGAACGCTATATTAAACCAAAAACACATAGTTACCCTGAATGTGGAAGCAGATGCAACAGTTGGCCCGATACTAAAAAAAATGGCAGATGATGCTGGAGTGGTTTATACGATTTCAGCAGGTGATGAGCCAGCTGCACTAAAAGAATTGTATAACTTTGCAGATACACTTGGCCTCGAGATTATTGCTGCTGGAAAGGGGAAGAATAATCCACTGGACCATTATGCAAATCCAGCTACGCTTAAAGATTATGCAAAAAGTAAAGGTTCGAGTCCCACCATGATGACATCATTTGTAGATGGTACAAATTCAATGATAGAAATGGCGAGTCTTTCTAATTCAACAGGCCTGGTACCTGATTGCAGGGGAATGCATGGTCCAGAGGTTGATATAAAAGATTTAGTAAATGTCTTCAGATTAAAAAGCGAAGGCGGCATATTATCGAGAAAAGGGGTGGTAGATTTTGCAATAGGGGATGCTGCTCCAGGAGTTTTTCTTGTTTATTCCACGTCAAATAAAATGATAAGAGCCGATCTAAAATATCTTATGCTTGGTGAAGGCCCTTATTACCTCCTTTATAAACCATACCACCTGATCAGCATTGAAACCCCGATTTCAATTGCACTGGCATACTTTTATGGTGAACCAACAATTGCTCCTGATCATGGCATGGTTTCAGAGGTTATAACCGTTGCCAAAAAAGATTTAAGAGCTGGAGATATAATTGATGGTATAGGAAAATATACAGTTTATGGTCTTATTGATGAATACGCAAAGGCAAAAAAAGAAAATCTTCTGCCTATCGGAATTTCAGAGGGATGTATTTTAAAAAAAGATATAGAAAAAGATCAGCCAATAAAATATAATGATGTGCAGCCTGCCAGAGATTCACAGGTATTAGAGCTAAGGAAGTTACAGGATAAGTTGATAGGATAAATTATGGACAGATACAAAAGTAGTTAAAAAAAGAAGACATAAAAGACAATAATCTATCAATAATAAATAGAAAATAATGCAGGAATAGAAAATAATAAAATAAGGATAGAAAAAGAATATAATAATGAGGATTATGTACAGGAAATATATCGTAACGATGGAAGAAAAAGAAGATGATAATAAAATAATATGATAGATAACAATTTTTTAGAGAGGGGGAAGCGTGAGTAAAGCTTTTTTTAAAAAAATAGAGGTGGCTGCCATAGCAGGCATTTTTTTTGTAGCCATTTTAATATTCTTATCTATTAGTTCATGTAAGTTCAGGACCATTGATAAATTTGAGGAAACCAGAGAAATGATGGGAACATATGTCACAATAACTGTGTATTCGGATGAGGAAACAGCAGCTAATGCCATAAACGCAGCATTTGAAGAAATAGAAAAGATTGAGAATATAGCTTCAATTTATGATGAAAAGAGCGAGGCTTCGTTTTTAAATAAAAACGGGTATATTGAAGATCCTTCACCTGAGTTTCTGGAGCTAATTAAGATATCAGTTGACTATTATAATATTACTGATGGTTGCTTTGACATAACTGTTCAGCCCCTGCTTGATCTATGGAGTGCGGGGTTGTGGAAGGAAAGCGAAGAAGTCCAGGCACAAAAAATAAAAGAGACCCTTGAGTTAGTTGGCTCAGATAAAATTGACATCAAGGATAATAGAATTGAGTTCAAAAAAGAAGGAATGGCTATAACATTTGGAGGTATTGCTAAAGGATATGCAGTTGATAAGGCAGTTGAAAAAATAAAAGAGTATGGAATAAATTGCTGCCTTGTTAATGCCGGGGGGGATTTATATGCAATGGGAATAAAGCCGGATGGCGAGAAATGGGCAGTAGAACTGGAAAGTCCTGATGAGGACACAGAGGAAAGTACTGAAGAACCAGGTACTGAGCCGGTCACTGTATTTCTGGTTTCAGATAAAGCTGTGACAACTTCAGGTGGATATCATCGTTATTATGATCTTGAGAAGAAGGTGCACCATATAAATGATCCCAGAACTGGATATACTGCGGATAAGTGTAAGAGTGTAACAATAATAGCAGATAATTGTACCGATGCCGATGTTCTGGCCACTTCTGTTTTTGTAATGGGACCTGACGATGGAATAAAACTGGTTGAATCTCTTAATAATGTCGAAGCTTTTATAATCGACTCCGGAGGAAAAATTTATAAATCTTCTGGAATTTCAGAATATATCAGGTAAAATTACTTTTGGCTTTAATTTTTTAAATTTAAAATAAGTATAAATATAATATGGAAATTGTTATTAGAAAGAAAAGTGCATTTAAAGGTTTATCGTTACCTGAGAATAAAGTCACTGCTAAAAAATTTATTGAAGTTCTTTCTCCTCCAGAAAAAGTAACTATTCCTGTTCAGCAGAGCACCGGTGCTTCCTGTGAATTTATAATTGATAGAGGAGATATGGTCAAAACAGGTCAGAAAATAGCGGATTCTAATAGCTATGTTTCCAGTCCTATTCATTCTCCGATTTCAGGAAAAGTAAGTAAAATTATAAAGCTGGTAAATCCGGTAACAAGTGGATTAATAGATGCTGCTGTAATAGAATCTGATGGGAAAGATTCATGGGTTGAATTGACTCAAATATTTAACATGCAGAAATCAGAAGACTTTAACAGTCTGAGAAAAATAATCGAGTCCCTGGATAAAAAGGAAACACTCGATATGATAAGAGAGGCTGGAATCGTCGGTCTTGGAGGAGCAACATTTCCAACCCATGTGAAACTTAATCCACCACCGGATAAAAAAATTGATACTGTTATTCTTAATGGATGTGAGTGTGAGCCTTTTATAACTTCTGACCACAGACTCATGCTTGAAAATGGCAGGGAAATTCTAATGGGGCTTTATATTATAAACAGCATACTCTCTCCAGAGAATATATACATAGCAATAGAAGATAATAAAAGGGATGCTATAAATAAACTTCAGGAACTTATAGCAATGATGGATTTTAGTAATTTATTTAAAATAGTCTCGCTAAAGTCAAGGTATCCTATGGGGGCAGAGAAGTCATTGATTAAAACTGTAACTGGTAGGACTGTTCCAATGGGCGGTCTTCCAATGGATGTTGGAGTTATAGTGAATAATGTTGCAACTTCAAAAGCAATATATGATGCGGTGATTGAAGGTAAGCCGCTTATAGACAGGGTAGTGACAGTAACCGGTAATGTTATAAATCCAAAAAATTTACAGGTCAGACTCGGTATATCCATAAATTCACTTATTGAAAAATGTGGAGGGTTTAGAGGAGAAATAAACAGCGTAATAGCAGGTGGGCCCATGATGGGCCTTTCTATTGTAGATATGGATTTTCCAGTAACTAAAGGAACAAACTGTGTTCTTGTTATGAAAAGAAAAATTCAGGATGAACAGAATTGCATAAATTGTGGTAGATGTGTTAATGTGTGTCCGATGAATCTCATGCCTCTTATGTATGTTAGAAATGTAAGGAGTAGAAACTTTGAGAGCTGCAGGGAATATTTTATTGATAATTGTATTGAATGTGGTTCATGTGCCTATGTCTGTCCGGCAAATATTCCAATTGTAGGGTATATAAAAACCGGCAAAAGTGTACTTGCCAGAAAGAAAGCAGTTAAGTAAAAATAACAGAACAACGGGAAAATAATAGAAAATAAGATAGCAGACAAAATATTGATGGAAAAGGGAATAACTAAAAACTATAAAAAAGAAATAACGGAAAATCGGTAGAAAAAATGGAAGAAAAAACAGCAGAAAAAGAAACAGAAGAAAAAACAACAGAGAAAGAAAAGATATTAATATCCCATGCACCTCACATATGGCAGGGTACCTCTACCAGCAGAATAATGTATATTGTAGTAGTCGCTCTTCTCTTTCCTACCGGGGCAGCCATATACTATTTTGGATATTATGCAATTTATTTAATACTTGTAAGTACTATAACAGCTGTTCTTACAGAGTTTGTTATAAAAAAACTC